>CAJMEI010000119.1 GCA_905212395.1 uncultured Christensenella sp.
CGCGATATACGGCTCGTAAGCTATTTCCTTATCTAGTTCTTTAATGTCTTCGGTTTTTATATACGGCGGATTTGAAATTATTACGTTAAATTGTTCGGTTATATTTTCAAACATATCCGAGCAAATAAAGTTTATTTCCGCTTTATTGTTCATAGCGTTTTGCTTAGCGACTTCCAAAGCCTTTTCGTCTATATCGCTAGCGAAAACTTGACAATCCGATTTCTTTTTTACGGTTACGGCAATAGCACCGCTCCCCGTACATAAATCTAAAACTTTATCTTCTTTTTTAATGAATTTTAAAGCTTTTTCTACTAGTTCTTCGGTTTCGCACCTAGGAATTAAAACTCTTTCGTCAACTTTAAAAATATATCCGTAAAAATCGGCAGTTCCCAAAACGTATTGCAAGGGTTTTCCGCTTAATCGTTCCGTAACGTCTTTTAGTATTTTTTCAACTTGCATGGGACGCAAAACGATATCGCTTTGAGCTATTTCCGAACGTTTTACGTTTGCTTTATCCGAAATAATCCACTCTAAATCGCAAACGTCTACACCGCTCGATTTAAAAATTTCCGATTGCTCTTTATATAAATCTTTTACTTTTTTCGCGGTAATAAAGTCTTTTGTCGGCACGCTTTGGTCGTTATCCATTAAAAGTACCGTATTAAAAGAGTTTATTGCAACTTCTATCATTTCGCCGTCGGGTTCTTTGGTAGTAAGTCTTTGCAATAAAAGTCCGGGCGCTTTTAATATTAAAAATACGGGATTTTCCGTTTTCGCAAGAAGTTTTAAAAGCTCGTAAGAAAGCCCTGCGACTAACGGAAGCAAAGCTATTTTTAAAAGTATTCTTAAAAAGCCTTCTACTTTAAATACCGAATTTGCAAGCGAAAAAACCAAAATGCTTACGAACATAACGTAAAACAAAAAAGTCGTTCCGCAACGGTTATGAACTCGGGAACATTTTTTAACGTTTTCTACCGTTAATTCCATACCGTTTTCGTAACAAGATATGGTTTTATGCTCCGCCCCGTGATACATATATACCCGTTTAATATCTTTAATTAGCGAGATTATTACGATGTAAATAACGAAAATCGTTATTCTCAATAATCCTTCTATTAAATTATAAACAAAAGAAGTTTTGGAAAATTTAAACCATTTTGCAAACAAATTAGTCGCAAGTTGCGGACATAACACGAAAAGCAAAATCGCTAAGCCTAACCCCACTATCATACTTATAGTAGTTATTACGCCCATTAAATTGATTTTTAATTTTTCGGATAAAAATTTTTCAAACTTAGAAGGTTCGTCTTCACCGTAAACGGACGCGGAACGCATTAAAACACGAGTTCCGTCTATTAAAGACGTAAAAAAATTGAGAATTCCCCTAATGATTGGAATACGGAAAAAAACGTTTCGTTCTTTTAACGGTTTAAGTCTTTTCGTTTCGCTTCTGATAATTCCGTCGCTATCCCTAACCGAAGTACATTCCGAAGTTTTTCCTCTCATCATTACGCCTTCTAATACCGCTTGTCCGCCGATATAGGTGTAATTTTTTTTCTGTTTTTTCAAGATAACCTCTTATGGTATTTTAATAATAAAAAAGCTCTAAGTTGCCTTAGAGCTAATTTAAGTTTCCTAAAACTAGATATTGTATCTTTTCTTAAACCTGTCAACACGACCGCCGGCGTCAACCAACTTCTGCTTACCGGTAAAGAAAGGGTGGCATTTAGAACAGATATCAACTTTTATTACGTCAACGTTTTTAGTCGAACCTGTCATAAAAGACTCTCCGCAAGCGCATTCCACTTTAACTAACTTATACTCGGGATGTATGCTTTCTTTCACTTTTATCACCTCGCTTATTTTTTTACAAACGATATTATATATTAAAAAAGACCGATAGTCAACTGTTTACAACCATTTTTTACTTATTTCGTCTTTTTTTGTTGCTAAAAAATATTATTTGGAGTATAATTAGTCAGCAAAGGAGAGCAATGATGTTAATTTGGCAGTTAAACGGCAAACAAAACGTTGAACAAATTACCAAAACGGAAATATTTGACGACGTAGAGTTTTCCAAAATAAAAATTACAAAAGTTTTGCTTGACGATTTTATTTTTAAGGCTTACGAAGGAAAAGCGAAAATAAATTACCCCATAATACCCGGTAGTTTTTCCGTCGGAATAGTAAGCGAATTCGGCGACGACGCCACTTACGAATTTAAAAAAGGCAGTAGAGTTTACGTTTCCGCTTTATGTAATTGCGGTGAATGTTACGAATGTATTACCGATAACGAAGAAAAATGCTCTAACATTCGTTTTTCGGGAAGAAATTGCGACGGTGTTTTAAAGGAATTCGCAGTTGTTTCCAACAAACAAATTTTCGCCTTGCCACAAACGGTTTCCGATAAGGACGCGCTTCTATTAGACGTAATAGCTATGGGACTATCCGTAATAGACAATATAAAAATAAACGGAGGAGAACACGTAGTAGTTATAGGCAGCGGAATTCAATCGGTTATTCTATCGCAATTAATTTCATATTACAAAGGAATACCTATTTTAGTTTCCGACGATAAATCTATAGAATCTTTAACCGAGAACGCAGGCGTTTACTACTCGCTTAAAAAAAGCGAAAAAACGAGAAAACAAATAAGCGACATAACCGGCGGAAGAATGGCGACGAAAGTTATTTACGTTTGCGGAACGGACATTTCTACCGAATGTATTTCGGAATTTGCTTCTTCAAATGCAGTAATTACCCTTACGGGTTTTGACAGTTACGATATTTCGCTTAATTTAAACGAAGTTATGAACAAGCAACTTAAACTTTTTTGCGTAAAAAACGGTTATGGCAACATTGAAAGCGCAATAAATCTTGTGGCTACGAAAAAAATCGACACATCTTTTTATTCGTTTAAACAAATTAAATTTAACGAAGTCGGAAAATACCTTGCAGAAAGCGAGAAAAAAGGATTTTCTCCTTGCTACGTTAATTTAATGGAATTATAATATTTAAAAATAAACGCAAAATCAAAAAAACTATATTTTTTATGATTAAAAGGATTTTTTAACGAGATATTTAGCAATTTCATAAATATCTCCCGCGCCTAAAAACAAAACGTATTTTTTATTCAGACGATTTATTTCGTCTGAAATTTTTTTACTATCGACGCAGTACGGACATTTTAAAGCCAAAGACAAATCGTAACCGCTCATTCCGTCTTTTTCCGTTTCCCTTGCGGGAAAGGTTTTATAAATAATTAAGTTGTCAATTTGCGAAAGCACCCTTAAAAATTTGTTAAAAAGCAATTTAGTTCTTGAAAAAGTATGCGGTTGAAAAACGACTAAAAAATCTTGCGACAATGCGTTTTTAAATGATTTTAAAGTGCTTTCTATTTCGGTAGGATGATGCGCGTAATCGGCATAATACGATTTACCTTCTTTTTTACCGATAAACTCCATACGGCGTTTCACACCTTTATAATTTAAAAAAGTCTTATTTATAGGCTCATTTTTTATTTTTAAAATTTCACAAACTGCAACACAAGATAGCGCGTTGTAAATATTATGTATACAAAAACCTTTTATTTGAGAATCAAATGCATAGTTGCCGTTTTTAAACACTGAAAAATATGTGTAATTATTTTCTATTTTCAAAATTTTAGCATAGTAATCAGCAGATTGATTTTTTAAAGAAATGCCGATTGTGTTTTTTGACGAATATTTTTTTAAATTTTCATCGTCTAAGTTTATTATTTTAAAATTAGCCTTATCTAAAAAAGCGTAGAAAGCTTTTATTAAATCTTCAAAGCCGTTATAACACTCCAAATGGTCTGCGTCTATATTCAAACAAACGGCAATATCGCTTTTAAATAGTTCCACGTTTCTTTTATATTCGCAAATTTCGCTTACTAATATATCTTTCCCTCCATAATAATAATTCGATAAGCGTAAATCTTCTCCACCGATAAAGCAAGAACAATTTATACCGCTTTCAACTATAACGTTTGAAATTAAGGACGTTGCGGTAGTTTTACCGTGCGTCCCGCTAACGCCTATTTTACAACCAAAAAAATTTGAGATATAATCTAAAAATTCCCCTCTTGAATAAGTCGGAATATTCATTTTTCTAGCCTGCTTTAATTCTTCGTTTTCTTGTTTTATCGCATCGGAATATACTACGATATCATTCCCCTTTACGTTATTTTTATTGTGTCCGATAAATACTTCTACTCCGTTTTTTTCCAGCTTAAATACGAATTCGTTGTACGCTCTATC
>CAJMEI010000120.1 GCA_905212395.1 uncultured Christensenella sp.
AAAGTTAAAATAAAACAAATAATTAAAGAATATTCAGTTAAATAGGTGCAATAAAATATTTTTGGGAATTTTAGGAGGAATAACTTTGGACGAAGAAAAAGAAACTGTTTCGTTGAGCGAAGTTTTTAATAGCCTGATACATAAATGGTGGATAATAGTTTTATCGGGTGTAATTTGCGCTTTACTGGCTTTCGGCGCTACTTTTTTGTTTACTAAACAACAATACAAAGCCACTTGTAAAATGTATATTTATAACACCACCGATAAATTGACTCAAACGAGTATTAAAAACGAGGATTTTAACGCGTCCAACAACATTTTAATCGTATACTCCGAAATTTTAAAAATGGACACGACTTATGAGAATATTTTAACAAACGCGGCGCTGGATAAAAAGTATTCGACAAGTCAGTTTGCTAAAATGCTTTCTTGCGGTTCTATAAAAAATACGCCTATTTTTTACGTTTCGGTAACGAACGAATCTAAAGACGACGCGATAAAGCTTGCTAACGCTGCTATGCAAACTTTTCCCGACGAAGCGAAAAAAGTCGTAGTAGGTTCGGATTACGAAATAATATCTTACGCTTCTAACGCAACGAAGTTAAATAGGGGATATACTAAACACACCGTAATAGGCGTAGTTTTAGGAGTTGTGGTTTCATGCGGAGTTTTGTTGATAATTAAATTTACACAAAAATTGAAAATAAAACAGAATGAAGAAAACTGATTTAAATAAATGGGTTTTCCGTAATTATAAAACACTTTAGTAATAATAATTAGATTTCAATAGAATACAAAATTTTCGTAAAAGCGAAAGTATAAGGGGATTATGCTAAACGATAATAAGGACGAATTTTTGTCCGAGGAGAAAGGTCAAAACGTAATAGCCGAAAGAGATATTGCGGGCGAGGTATCAGCCACGCAAGCTATACCTTTTACGAAAAGCGCTTTTCCCTACGCCGGAATAAAAAAAGAAAAAATAAAGAAAAGATATGGGTATAGGTTTGTAAAAAGAACTTTTGACATTGTATCTTCTTTGTTGTTTTTAATTATTTTTTCTCCCGTTTATTTAATACTTGCGTTAATCGTAAAGTGTAGCGACGGAGGAACGGTGTTTTTTAAGCACAAGAGAATAGGAAAGGATGGTAAAGAAATTTATTTACCTAAATTCCGTAGTATGAAGCCTAATGCGGAAAATTTGGAAGATATGTTAAGCCATAAAGAGCTTGAAATTTATTATAAAGAATATAAGTTGGATAACGACCCGCGAATTACCAAAATCGGCAAGTTTTTAAGAAAAACCAGTTTAGACGAATTGCCTAACGTTTGGTCCATATTAAAAGGTGATATGTCGGTTATAGGCCCTAGGCCTTTAATGGAAAGCGAACTTAAAGAAAAATACGGGGAAGAAGCGGACAAGTTGGTTTCCGTAAAACCCGGAATGATAGGTTGGTGGGCGGTAAACGGAAGAAGTAACTGCACGTATGAAAGCGGAGAAAGGCAAAAAAAAGAATTATATTACGTAGATAATTGTTCCGTATGGTTAGACATAAAAATAATTTTTAAAACGATAGGAAAAGTCTTTAAAAGGGAAGGGGCGAAATAGTGATTGCAATAGACCTTATTTGTCCCGTATATAAAAACGTTGTTGAAATAGAAAGGTTTTTTAGTAGCCTAAAAACACAAAAAAACGTTGAAATTAAAAGGATAGTAACCCCCTTAACGCTTACGGGCGACGAACAAACGGATAATGAAATAAGATGCATTTTAGCGCGTGAAAACGCCGTTATTTTCGAAACGGACGTAAAAAATTTTTCGCATAGCTTAACGAGAGAAAAGGCTATTAAAGAGTATTGCTTTGAAAAAACGGTGGTTTTAACCTCACAGGACGTAATTTTTAAGGATGAAAACTCGATATTTAATCTTGTAAGTTGTTTATCCGATGAAGTCGCGTACTGTTACGGAAGGCAAGTTTGCGAAAAAAAGTCGATAGAAAAATACGTCAGAGAAAAAAATTATCCTAAAAACTCTTTTACGGTGGACAAGAGCATGGTGGATAAAATGCAACTTATGGCATTTTTTTCTTCCGACGCTTTTTCTTGTTTGGATAGAGATATATTTTTAAAGTTGGGCGGATATAACGGTTACGACGTTAAAATGAATGAAGACCAACTATATTCTAAAATTTTATTAGACGCCGGATATAAAAAAACTTACTGCGCGGAAGCGGTGGTAGTACATTTTCATAAATATACTTTAAAACAACTTTATTCGAGATATTACGAAACAGGAAAATTTTATAGTAAAGTAAAAATCTTCGACGAATACAAATCTACTCAATCAGGCTTAAAACTAGCATTATACGTTCTTAAAAAGGCTTTAATGCACTTTAATATCCCCGTTCTTTTAAGGTGGTTGCCCGATATGACGGCTAGGTTTTTGGGGATGAAAAAAGGTAAGAAACAAAGGTAAACTTTTTTAATTAAACTACTAAAAGGAAAAATATGAAAGGAATTATTTTAGCAGGCGGTTCGGGAACAAGATTGTATCCTATGACGATGGTAACTTCTAAACAGTTACTGCCAATTTACGATAAACCTATGATTTATTATCCGCTCAGCGTACTTATGCTTGCGGGAATAAAAGATATTTTAATAATTTCCACTCCCGTTGACCTTCCCAAAATGGAAGCTTTACTGGGAAACGGACAAAATTTAGGAATAAAATTAAGTTATAAAGTTCAAGAAAAACCAGAAGGGTTGGCTCAGGCTTTCGTAATAGGAAAAGAATTTATCGGTAACGATTCGGTAGCCATGATACTAGGCGACAATATTTATCACGGGGCGGGACTTATAACTCATTTTAAAAATTCTGTTATTAGAGCGGAACAGGGAATTGCGACTATTTACGGCTACGTCGTAAAAGACCCGCAAAGGTTCGGAATAGTCGAAATGGACGAAAACGGAAACGCCTTATCGATAGAAGAAAAACCGCAAAACCCAAAATCAAATTACTGCGTAACGGGGTTATATTTTTATCCGAAAGGGGTAAGTAACATTGCCGAAAAAATAGAAAAATCCGCTCGCGGAGAATACGAAATCACAACGCTTAACGAGTATTATCTTAAGCAAAACAAATTACACGTTACTAGACTCGGCGCGGGTTATACTTGGATAGACGCAGGCACTTGCGATTCTTTAATAGAAGCGGGCGATTATTGTAGAATGATTGAAAAACATCAGGGGATTCACATAGCGTGTTTGGAAGAAATAGCCTACTTTAACGGTTGGATTAGTAAAGAACGCGTTTTAGAAGTCGCTAAAAAAATGGAAAACAGCGAATACGGCAAATATTTAGAAAAAATAGCTACGGGAAAAATTAAATATTTTAAATATTAATATGGAAAAACAGATAGGAAATTTTACTTTTAAAGAAACTTCGATAAAAGACGTTTTCGTTATAGAAACGAAAAAATTCGGAGATAATCGCGGATATTTTATGGAAACGTATAAAAAACAAGACTTCGATAATGCGGGTCTTAAATACGATTTCGTGCAGGACAATCAATCAAAATCTAAAAAAGGCGTTTTAAGAGGTCTTCATTTTCAAAAAACGTTTCCGCAAGCAAAGCTTGTTCGCTGTTTAGAAGGAGAAGTGTTCGACGTTTGCGTAGATTTAAGAAAAAACTCAGAAACTTACGGCAAGTGGGAAGGAGTTGTTTTATCGGGCGAAAAGGGAAATCAGTTTATGATACCAAGGGGTTTTGCTCACGGCTTTTTGGTTTTAAGCGAAACCGCAACGTTCTGCTATAAATGCGATGAGTTTTATCACCCCGAAGACGAAGGCGGAATTGCTTATGACGACCCTGACGTAAATATAAATTGGAATTTTGACGGAGAAATACTTCTTTCCGAAAAAGATAAAAAACATCCGTGTTTAAGAAAAAGTAAAGTAGTTTTTTAGGGTTAATTTAAACGTAACTTTTTTAGAGAAAAGGATTTATTTCGTTGGCTAACGTTATAATTTTTATTATATGTTGCAGTTTTAATGATTTGTTTAAAAAAACTATAATAAAGAGGGGCTATGGAAACTAAAGAACCAATAAGGATACTTATAATAAACGGAAAAATGATATGCGGTGGCGTAGAAAGTTTTATAATGAATATTTATCGTCGCATAGATAGAAGTAAAATACAATTCGATTTTTTGGTTCATTATAAAGAACGTTTTTTTTACGATGACGAAATAGAAAAATTAGGTGGAAAAGCAGAGGTGA
>CAJMEI010000121.1 GCA_905212395.1 uncultured Christensenella sp.
TGTTTATTTATTATATTAAAAACGGCAACCCTTTAGAGTTACCGTTTTTTTAATCTTAAATAAAATTAAATCTCTTTATCTTCTTTATTCGTTTTCTTTTTAGGCTTAATAAACAATACGCATAAAATACCTATTGCGGAAGCTATTGAAATTCCTAAATAAACGAAAGATTTCCAGTTATATTTAAAGAATTCAGATTCGTACTTATTAGAAGAAACGCTTTTTTCAACTTTTATCGCGTAGGTAACAACCGTATCGCTACTTGCGTTTTCCGCTAAAACGTTGCATTTTACGTAATAAGCGCCTTTCTGTTTGGGAGTAAAAGTTAAATCGAGCGAATCGAATTCTTCGTCGCTGTCGTTTGTAATAGCTTGTAACTTAATATCCCTTCCGTTAATAGTTTTACCTTCTATTAAAGCGTTGAATTCGTTTAAATAATCGATATCGTTTTCAAAACTTCCTTTATCGAATTCCTTACCGCTAACGGTAGTATTGTTTGCTTTATACCATTCGTAGTCAGATTTACTCATAAAGTAAAGTTCGTACGTTTTAGTGGTGGTGTTGGAAGATTCTACGGTAATGGAAGAGATTTTATATTCCTTACCGATAACGCCCGTATCTTGTTTGCCAAGCGTAACCTTAGGTTTAGCGTTATTGTTTATTTCAAACGTAAACGCGGGAACAACTAATTCGTGAATAGCGGTTACTTCTTTATCGTCGTTTCTGTCAACTCTATAAAAGCCTGCCATTTCTATCGTTACGCCTAAATATTCGCCTGCTTCGTAATATTCGTTATTAGTTTTAAAATCGTCGTCGTAAATTAACCCCTTGCCGAGTTCGTCCGTTGCCATAACGAAGTAAACGTGTTTTCCGGGTTGGGTAATTTCAAAATACTTGGAAGACGTGCTTGTAAAGTCGCTTGCAGATTTATTTGCATAATAAACTTTATAAGTTAATTCGTCCGAATCGAAATAGTCGGATTTAATATATTCGCTTACGTCTATATAATAGAAGTTATCTCCGATAGGAATATATTGTCCGTCGCTGTCAACGATTTTGTCTTGTATAGAAGCTTGTACTTTATCGTACTGCGTTTTGTCGATTTCGTACTTAATAGAATCGTTAGTGATTATATCGCCTTTTTCTACTGTAAAATTTTGCGTGTAAATTACGCTTTTTCCCGAAGACGCTACTGCCGTTATTCTTAACGTTACGTCGCCTAAAACTCTGAATTCAAAGGATGAAGAAGAAATTGTAGTTCTATATTTGCTGTCGTCTTCACCTACTTTTTTGTATTCAAGTTTGTTTTCTTTTATACCCGAAAACATATCGTACGTTTTGTAACTTACGCTATATTGATGTCCTATAATAACTTTCGTTCTAGTAAAAATACCGTCTTTTGCGATAATTACGGGTTCTACGTCGGTCGTTTTAACTTCCGTTTTTAAATCTATACCGTTTATATTAGAAAAATTGATTTCAGTATCGTAATAAGCAAATATCTGAACGGTTGCGTAACTTTCGTCTAAATCGCAATCGAATTCTTCCCCTGCAATTTTAATTTTTTTATCCGCAAGTTCTACCGTTACGTTTTCTAAAGAAGAAAGTAATTTTCCTTCCCCGTCTTCTTTGTTTATTTTAACGTTGTTTTTAGAGTCGAAGTACGCTACTACGCTGTCCGTTCCCGAAACAAACGTTAAAGAAAAGATATTTTTAACTTCTTCCGACGAATATTCGCTCGTTGCGGTAAAAGTTAAGGATTTTCCCGCGCCGATATCGAATTCGTATTTATACTGAGCTTTATCTCCCGATTTTACCGAAACGGTCATACCCTTGTCGGTTCTCGTAGCAGATGCGCCCGTCCATAAATCGTTATAGTCTACAACGTAGTCGGTCGCTTTCGAACCTTCGCCTTCCGCCTCGGTTTCGGCAAAAACGGTTGCGCCCGATAAACATAATGCGAAAACGAATGACAAAATCAACGTTATGAGTAATAGAAATTTTCCTTTCTTCATTGCTAAAATCTCCTAGTTTCAAAAAGAAACTTAACTTTTTAGTGTAGCCTTTAAGGCGTTAAATTACAAACGTTTTTAGCGATTTGCTAAAAATACGCGCAATATCTTAGTCTATTAGTTATTTTACTACTTATAAGCTTTTTTGTCAATATTAATTCCGCTTTTTATATGCGTAAATTGACAAAAAAATCAAAAAAAACGCTTTAAACATATAATGTAAAAGTAAGACTGCCTATTAAATGCGTTTTTAAGTTTTTTGTTTTACTAACAAATTTTTCCGCAAAAACACGTAAAACCGTTTTAAGGCAAAAACTTTACTGTTTGCAAACAAAAACAAATACTTTTTAGGATTTACACTAATGAATTACTTATACGTTTTAATCACTGCAATTACGGTAAGCATAGACTCGTTTATTTGCGGATTATCGCTTTCGATAAAAAATAATTCTAAAATGAAAATAATTTTCGGAATTTCTTCCGTAGTATTTATTTTATGTATTACGGCAGGTCTTTTCGGACAATTCTTATCGGGAATATTAAGTGAAAAATGCGAATTGGTAGGCGGAACGCTTTTAATTTTAATTGCCGTTTACGAATTTTTTTCTCAAAACGAAAAAAACGCTAAAAAAGAGAACAATTTATTAAAGACTTCGCTTGCGATAGGATTTGCCATAGGGCTTGACGGAGCTTGCGCGTGCTTGTCGCTTACGGTAATGTACCATAAACCGATATTTTTAGCGTGCGTTTTTACCGCCTTTCACTTACTTTTTATTTCGATAAGTTTTTTCTTTGCCAAAAAGAATTTAAAAGTTCTTGCGAAATGTGATTTTATTCCGCCGTTAATTCTATTGTTTTTAGGAGTTTATAAAATAGTTTGCTGTTTTTAATAGTTTTTGAGCTTTTAAAAATACGTTTTATTATTTGAATTTTATAATTTTTCAAAAACGGTTTTTACGTCGAAATACTTCCAAGGAATTTCATCCGCAGGCGGTTCTATTTTAAAGACCATTCTTTCTTTCGTTACGGGGTGAGTAAAGCAAAGTTTTGTTGCCCACAAGGCAATATTACCTTTTTTTGCGTTTTCTCCTCCGTATCTTTTATCTCCGTAAACGCAACTGCCTATACAAGAAAATTGCACCCTTATTTGATGACTTCTTCCCGTATGTAAGTTTACTTTAACCAAGTTAAGCCCGTTTACGCTTTCTTTAACTTCGTAATCGAGTTCGGCTTTTTTTGCGTCCTTTTCGGTTTCCGTACAAACGTAAACTGTATTGGTTACGGCGTTTTTCCTTAAATAGTTTACTAAAACGGCTTTTTTACGTTTAATTTCGCCTACGGTTACCGTTAAGTAGGTTTTTTGAAAATCTCCGTTTTTCATTTGTTCGGCAAGTCTGGACGCGCTTTTAGAACTTTTGGCGAAAACCATAACTCCGCCCGTAACTCTGTCTAACCTATGTACAAGCCCGACGTACGCTTCTCCCGATTTATTTTCTTTTTCTTTAATATAGTCTTTAATTACCCTTAGTAAATCGTAATCCTTGCTATCGTCTTCGCAACAAGGTACGTTTTGCGGTTTTAAAACTACGATAATATGATTATCTTCGTGTAAAACTACTAAATCTTCTTTATTCATTTATGAATATTCCTCCCGCTCCGCAAGGCAGTATAAGTCCGTCTTCCGTAGGAAGTCCTACTTCATACGCGTCGATTTTGCCTTTTCTTCCTTTTAAAGCAAGTTGTAAAATGTTTTTAAGAACTTGCGGTTGAAGCCCCGTAGTATAGCTGTTTATTAAGAAAAATAAAGGATTATCGGATAAAACTTTTTCGCATAGTTCTACTAGCGAAAAAATTTCGTCTTCTATTTTCCACATTTCTCCGTTAGGTCCTCTACCGTAGCTGGGCGGGTCCATAATAACGGCGTCGTAACGTCTACCGCGTCTTATTTCCCTTTGCACGAATTTTTTGCAATCGTCTATAATATATCTAACTTTTCCGTCGCCTATACCCGATAACCTTACGTTTTCTCCCGCGCGTTCTACCATACCTTTACTTGCGTCTACGTGGCAAACGTTCGCGCCCGCTTTCGCGCACGCAACGGTAGCTCCGCCCGTATAAGCGAACAAGTTTAAAACGTTTATTTGTCTACCCGATTTTTTTATTAAATCGGCCATTAAATCCCAATTAACCGCTTGTTCGGGAAAAAGCCCCGTATGCTTAAAGCCCATAGGCTTTATTTTAAATTTTAAA
>CAJMEI010000122.1 GCA_905212395.1 uncultured Christensenella sp.
AAATACGGCGAAGTTATAAACCCTTGCAAGCAAGTTTCTAACTTCTTGTATTATAGTTAAAATAGCAAAAAATATTTAAATTTTAAAACGTTACAAAAATTTTTCATTCTTATAACCGCTTGCTTAATTTTTGCCATATTAAATAACAGCTAAATAAATTACAAAATTTTTCTCATTCTTTCAACCGCTTGTTTAGTTCTTTCCCTATCTCCGAACGCGGTTAAACGGAAATATCCTTCTCCCGCTTCTCCGAATCCCGAACCCGGTGTTCCTACGATATTTGCCTTTTCTAACAAAAAGTCAAAGAATTCCCAACTCTTCATATTGTTAGGACATTTAAGCCAAATGTACGGCGAACATACTCCGCCCGTAAATTCGATATTCTTTTCTCTCATAAGGTCGGCGATTATTCTAGCGTTTTCTTTATAGTATTCGATATTTTTTTCGCACTCTTTCATTCCTTCTACCGATAAAGCCATTTCAGCTCCCCTTTGAACGGGATAAGAAAGTCCGTTAAATTTAGTAGCTTGCCTACGAGCCCACATTTTATTTAAACTTCTCTCGCATACCGTTGCTTGTTCGGGAATAATAGTCCAAGCGCATCTCGTACCCGTAAATCCTGCGGTTTTAGATAAAGAACAAATTTCTATCGCGCATTCTCTTGCTCCGTCTATTTCGAAAATACTTTTAGGTAAATCGCCCGTTACGAATTTTTCGTAAGCGGAATCGAATATAATAAGCGAACCCGTTTTAATAGCAAAATCTACCCAAGTTTTTAATTGCTTTCTATCGTAAACCGCGCCTGTGGGATTGTTGGGAGAACAAATATAAATTATCATACCTTCGCCCGTTAAATCGTTAGGCATAGGTAAAAATCCGTTTTCTCTACTGCCCTTTATAAGTCTTATCTTTCTTCCGTTCATTAAGTTGGAATCCATATAAACGGGATAAACGGGGTCGGGAATTATTATTTCGTTATCGCCGAAAATATCCGGGATATTTCCAACGTCGCTTTTAGCTCCGTCGCTTATAAAAACTTCGTTTAATTTAATTTCTACGTTAGCGTTGCGTTTATAATAATCCGCTACCGCTTGCTTTAAAAAGTCGTAGCCGTATTCGGGCGGATAGCCCCTAAACGTTTCTTTAACGCCGAGTTCGTCGCAAGCCTTTTTCATAGCTTCGACTACGCAAGGAGCTAACGGTAAAGTTACGTCGCCTATTCCGAGCCTTATAATATCGGCGTTAGGATTGGCTTGCGTAAACGCTTTAACTTTTTTATTTATATCCGAAAATAAATAGCTTTCTTTAATATTTAAATAATTGTCGTTTAATTTAATCTTCATAATACACTCCGTCGTAGACTCTTTTAGCTTTACCCGTCATAGTAACGTTAAGGTCTTTTTCAACTTTTATTTTTAATTGTCCGCCTATTAAGTTGACGGAAACTTCTTTTTCGTAATCGCACCTGCCGTTTAACACGCACGCCACTACGCTGGCGCAAGCGCCCGTTCCGCAAGCGTAAGTTTCTCCGCTTCCCCTTTCCCAAACTCTCATATCTATTTCCGTAGAAGAAATAACTTTTACGAATTCGGTATTTACTCTTTCGGGGAATAATTTATGATTTTCAAAGCTAGGACCTATTTTTTCAAGGTCTAAACTCTTTATTTCGTCGCAAAAAATTACGTTATGCGGATTTCCCATAGAAACGGCGTTTCCGAAATACTCTTTTCCGTTTACCGTAAAGGGGAAATTTATTGATTTTTCGCATAAACAAGGTATTCTTTCGGGAATTATTTCCGCTTTTCCCATTTGAACTTTTACCGTATCCACCTTGCCGTCTTTTAAAAACAAAGTAAGCGTTTTTATACCGCTTAGCGTTTCTACCGTAATTTCGGTTTTATTTACGATTTTTTCGTCGTAAACGAATTTTGCAACGCACCTTATGGCGTTTCCGCACATTTTACCTTCGCTTCCGTCGGCGTTAAACATACGCATTTTGCAATCGGCTACCGTGGACGGACAAATTAACACCAATCCGTCGCTCCCGACCGAAAAATGCCTTTTTGACATTTCTATCGAAAGTTCTTCGGGATTTTTAATTTCCGTTTCGAAACAGTTTATATAAATATAGTCGTTGCCTATACCTTGCATTTTGGTAAATTTTATCATTATAAATCTCCGAGCATTTTTTTCATATCGTATAGTCCCGCGTTTTTATCTATTAAATAATTGCCCGCTTTTAAAGCCCCGTCGGCAAATAACGCCCTATCGTGCGCTTCGTGTTTTAAGGTAATGGTTTGCTTGCCGTCCGATACGATAACTTCATGAACTCCTACGACGCTAGCAATTCTCACGCTGGAAATTCCCACTTCGCCGTCTTGTCTTAAACAGTTTCCGCTTCTTCCTTCTTTTAAAATAGAGTTTGGTCTTTCGCTTTTAACGGCGTCGAACAACATCAAAGCCGTTCCGCTTGGCGCGTCTACTTTTTTATCGTGGTGAATTTCTATTATTTCTACTTCCGCTTTATCCATTACTTTTACCGCTTTTTTTACTAAATCCGATAAAAGCGCAATTCCTACGGACATATTTCCCGAATAAAATACGGGGATTATTTTGCTTGCGTTTATTATATCTTTCTTTTCTTCTTCCGTGTGTCCCGTGGTTGCTATAACGCAAGGAATTTTATTTTTAATTGCGTACTCTAAAAGTTGTTTAGTCGCGGTATGAAAAGAAAAATCTATTATTACGTCTACTTTTTCAATTACATCGAAAACCGACTTATAGCCCGCTTTTTCTTGAAAATTACAGTCTACCGCAACGACTTCTCCGCCCTGTGCTTTTACGGAATTTATTACCGCTTGCCCCATTCTTCCAAGCGCGCCGTTTACTAAATATTTCATTTTATCGCTCCCGCTTTTTTCATAAGTTCGAATAATTTTTGCTTGTGGTCGTCTTCCATAACGGTTAAAGGACTACGCAAAACTTCCGCTCCGTATCCCATTTTCCACATCGCGCTTTTAACGGGAATAGGATTAACTTCGCAAAACAAAGCGTCTATTAAAGCTTTGTATTCAAGTTGTTTTTTCGCGCTTTCTTTTATTTTCCCGTCAAAGAATAAAGAGCAAATTTCAACCGTTTCTTTGGGCAATAAATTAGATAAAACCGATATTACGCCTTTTCCGCCGATAGACAGAAACGGAACTATTTGGTCGTCGTTTCCGCTATATAAATCTATTTCGTCGCCAATTAAAGACATAGTTTCTACGGCTTTACTTATGTTTCCGTTAGCTTCTTTAATTCCCCTTATGTTTTTAAACTGAGTTAAAGCTTTATACGTTGCAGGCTCTATATTTACGCCCGTTCTGGACGGAACGTTATAAACTATCATAGGCAAATCTACACTTTCCGCAATTTCGCCGAACATTTTTATTAAGCCTTTTTGCGTTGCTTTATTGTAATAAGGCGTAACGAGTAAGCACGCGTCCGCTCCCACTTCTTTTGCGTGTTTGGTAAGTTTTATCGCGTACGCAGTGTCGTTTCCGCCCGTTCCTGCAATTACGGGCACCCTTTTATTCGCCCTTTCTACGCAAAATCTAATAACTTCTTTATGTTCGTTATCGTCTAAAGTCGCACATTCTCCCGTAGTTCCGCAAGCGACCAAGGCGTTTATGCCTTGCTTTATTTGCCAATCGATTAATCTTCCGTACGCTTCGTAATCAACTTCTCCGTTTTGCTTCATAGGGGTTATCAAAGCCGTAGCTACGCCCCTAAATACACTTTCCATTTTTTCCTCCAAAAAAAACCGCTTATATCTACAATAAGCGGTAAAGTTCGTTTGTAATATTACTACAAATAGCCCTCCGCCCTATCTGGCGACAATCGGACGGATATTATCCGAGCGACCAAGCCGAATACCCGTGCGAGAATATTCGCTTTCGGCATTTCTTCCCTTTCTTCCGATTTTCGCACAAATAATATACGGAATACTCTTTAAAAAACGCGCCTCTAATTTGTTATAATTAATATATCATTTTTTGTTTTCTTTGTCAACGGTTTTTACTATTTTAAAACTACTAAAACCACCGCAATTATTTGAAGAACCAATAAAGCTATAAACGCCGTTATGGATAAAATAATAGATACTATGCCTATTGATTTTTTATTAACACTCCGCTGTGCAAAAGCAAATTTTATTGCGTCTATACTTAAAATAATCGGAATCATGAAACAAAATAAACCACCTATAA
>CAJMEI010000123.1 GCA_905212395.1 uncultured Christensenella sp.
GTACTGTCAAACGTGAAAAAAAGCGAAGGGATATATTTTGCAATTAAAAATATGCGTCCCGACATTATTATAACCGATGAGATAAGCGATTTCGACGATTATCTGGCGATTTACGACGCCGTTTTTTGCGGAGTAAAAGTAATTTGTTCCATACACTCTGAAACATTTGCCGATTTTGTTAAAAAGAGAATAGGAAAGACCTATTTAAAAAACGGAGTATTCGATTACTACGTCGAAATAGGCGAAAGCGTAGGAAACGTAAAAAATATTTATTCCCATAAAGGAGAAAAAATTGATTAAATGTTTTTTGGCAATGCTTTTTTGTATTTTATGCGGAATGATAATTACGGGAAGATATAAAAAGAAAATAGCATTGGTAGAATCGCTAATTAGGTTTAATAAATCGTTTTTAATAAACGTGCAGTACGAAAAAAAGACGATTCCCGAATTTATTTGCGAGTACGAAGACGAAAACGTTGCGAATTTATTGCAAGAAGTTGAATTAAGCAAAGCAGAAAAAAGAAAAGTCAATTTAAAAAATTACGTTGATAAAGAGATATTAAAAGAAACTGAAAATTATTTTGGAGTTTTAGGAACTAGCGATAGCGAAACTCAAAAAAATTTTTTAAATTCTTACGGACAAGTATTTGAAAATAAACTTACCGAAACGCAAAAAAGGTATTCGGGATTGATTTCTGCAATTCCTAAAATAAGTATTTTGATAGGAGCGACGTTTTTTATAGCTTTATTATGAGTATAGATATTATTTTTAAAATTGCGGGTATAGGCATTTTAATAACCGTAATATGTCAAATATTAAAAAAATCAGAAAGGGAAGATATTGCCACGCTTGTAAGTTTAGTTGGTTTAATTATAGTTTTGTCGCTAGTAATTTCCGTTATAAGCGAATTTTTTACAAGATTAAAGCAATTATTTAATTTTTAAAATGATTTACAAATTGATAATAGTTTGTATGGCTATGGGAATAATTCTCGTTTGGATTAAAAACTATTGTCCCGATTATTTTGCGCCGACTTTAATTGCGTGTTCTTTAATAACCCTAGTTTTTATAAGCGAGTTAGCCGTAAAATTTTTTAGTTTTTTTAAAAGTATGTCTTACTACGGGATAGACGATGAAATTATCGTATTAGTGTTAAAAATTCTATCAATAAGCTATTTAATAGAATTTTCGGTCGGCATATTAGAAGATATGAATTTAAAATCTTTTTCGGATAAAATTGTTTTGGGCGGAAAGCTTATAATACTTGCAATGATTTTTCCTATAATAAAACAAATAATATCCGTTTTGTCGGGACTGATATGAAAAAAATCATCTCAATTTTATTTCTTATATTGCTTGTTTTGTCCTTTAACGGAGTAAAAACGGTAAAAGCAGATACTGAAAATCAAAAAATTATAGATTATTCCGAAATTTTAGACGGTCTAAACTTTGACGAATGCGAAGAAATTTTTAAAGAAAACGACTACTTTAAAAGTGTAAAAGGTAAAAGTTTTAAAGAAAAAATCAGTTATTTAATTTATGGCGATGCCGATTTAGATTTTTTCAGTTTATTTCAAAATTTTTTTAATGGCGAAATTTCGTCTTTAATGCCACTTTTATCAATTTTATTTATCGTTTCCGTAATTGGCGGAATGAAAGATATAGTAAAGGTCGAAAACGGAAAAACAAGCGAGATAAGTAATTTTGCAATTTATTTAATAAATTTATCGCTAATAGCAACTTGTTTTTCTTTAGTAACGGTAAACGTAAACAGTACGGTGGAAAAACTAACTAAGCAGTCCGAAACTGTATTTCCTATACTGCTTGCTTTAATGAGTTTTTGCGGGCAAACTTATTCGGTTGCGACTTTTAGTCCCGTTATGCCTGTGGTTGCGTTTATTACGCAAAAAATAGTCGTCGGAATAATGTTTCCGTTAATAACCGCATTGACGGTAGTTAATATGGTAGGGAATATGGGCGAAAGCGTAAGACTAAACAAGTTTAGCGAACTGTTATCGTCCACTTTTAAATGGTTATTAGGCTTGGTACTTGGAATTTTTACGATTTTTGCTTCCGTAAAAGGAATATCGGCAAGTAAGACAGACGGCGTTTCGAGATTTGCTATAAAGTATTTATCGGGCAGTGTTCCTATAGTCGGCGGATTTTTAAAAGACGGCGCGGAAATATTTGTTTTATCTGCAAGCGTTGTTAAAAATGCGTTTGGTAAATTTTTTTTATTTAGCGTTTTTTTTGAAATTTTTAAACCTGTAATTTCGCTACTTTGTTTGAGTTTTATTTTAAAGACGGGCGCGTCTTTAATAGAGCCGTTTCAAACCGATAAAAGCGTTAATTTATTATCGGCAACGGCAAAAACTTTTACATATTATATAGCCGTTTTGTTGACGATATTTTTTATATATTTCGTACTCATTTTGCTTATTATGATATCGGGCGGTTCGGTATGAAACAAATTTTAACCTGCATAATTTCGTTTGGAGTTATAATAACCTTAATATCCTTAATCGTACCGGAAGGCAGAATGAAAAAGACGTCTTCAAAAGCTTTGTCTTTTATAATGACGTTGTTTTTAGTAACGTTTTTCGCGTCTTTTAACTTTAAGGGAATAAAGGATAATGAAAAAGCATACGTTTATAGCGAAAAAGATAGTCAGGAACTTTTATTAGAGTTTGCTTGCGATAAAATTTTAAAAAACGAAAAGGTTTTCACGGAAGAAATTATAGTGGAAACGGCGGAAGAAAATTTTATATTTTCTATAAAATTTATAAAGGTAAAAAATCCGACGGACGAAAACGGTAACGACGTAAAAGATAAAGCAGTAAAAATTATTTGTGAATATTTTAACGTTGAAAAAGAAAAGGTTTTGGTTTATGAATAAAGAAAAAAAGAAATCAGTCATAAAAGGAATAAAAAAAGAATATATTATCGTAGCGGTACTTTGTTTAATAGCCGTGTATTTCTTATTTTCGACTATTAAAAGTATAAACGGAAAAAATAAAGTGGAAACCACTACGCAAGAAGAGTATTCCGACGTTTTGGAAAATAAATTAAAAAACGCTTTAAGTAAAGTGAAAGGAGCGGGCGATGTAACGGTAAAAATTTCTTTTAAAGGACCTGTCGAAAAAGTATACGCAACCGATAAAACTACGGTGGAAACTTCTTCCGTAAAAAAAACCGAAGAAAAAAATATTTTCGTGTCGGGGAATTTAGTACTCGTAAACGAAATTTATCCCGAAATATTAGGAGTAATCGTGGTATCTTCGGGTGCGGATAACCTTACCGTTAGGCAAAACGTTATGGAGGCGGTCGTAACTTTTTTAAACGTAGATTGCTCCAAGGTTATAATATTAAGCGGAAAAAAATAAAAATTTAAAGAGGTATTAATTATGTCAAAAAAGAAAAAAATCATTATTTTATCGTGTATGATAGCATTGCTTGCCGTAACCGCAGTATTTAATTTTATTTTAACCGATAACGGCGTAAAAGAAACTTCTACCACTACGGCAAATTATTTTACTCAGTATAAAACCGAACGGGCAACCACTAGAAACGAAGAAATTTTACAGTTAAATCAAATTATTGCAAGCGAAAACGCCACGCAAGAAGCTAAAACCGACGCTTTAAATATGAAATTAAAACTAACTAACGCTATGGAAAACGAACTTATGCTCGAATATCTTTTAAAAACGCAAGGGTTTGAAAACGTTGCCGTAACGTGCGGAACGACAAACGATAACGTAAACGTCATCGTTCAAAACACGGAGCTATCGCAAGACGACGCCATTAAAATTTATTCGATAATTTTAGAGCAGTTAAAAGTTAGTCCCGAAAACGTAAATATTATTCCTATGTCGAAATAAAAAAAGTCTAGCGAAAATTTTTCGCTAGATTTTTTTTGAAAAATTTTTTATTTTTTTAAAAAAGGCATTCAACCTATTGACAAGGTAGGTAAATAGTGCTAAAATAAAACCAACATATCAAAAAGGTAGGTTGAAAATGCTTTTAGCTTATTACGAAAAATTTTTAGATTTGATAAAAGCGAATTTTAGGTTCGGACGAATGTGATTTCCTTAATTATTTAATAAAAAAATTTAAAAAAATAGTAAAAAAGTATTGCATTTAG
>CAJMEI010000124.1 GCA_905212395.1 uncultured Christensenella sp.
AAGAAATTTCAAGTAAAGAAATAGGCGAAATGGTTATGGCGGCGTTAAAAGAAATTGACGAAGTTGCATACGTAAGATTTGCATCAGTTTATCGTTCTTTTACGGATATATCGTCTTTCCTTGCTGAACTTGAAACAATGGTAAAAAATAAAGATAAAAACTAACGGAGATACGTATGAATAAGTGGGATAATAGATTTATGGAACTTGCTGAAACGGTTGCCGAGTGGTCAAGTTGCTATCAAGCAAATCGTCACGTAGGCGCTATAATCGTTAAGGATAAACGTATTTTAGCAACGGGGTATAATGGTGCACCGAGTGGGATTGAAAGTTGTGCTGAACGTGGCGAGTGTTTAAGAAGGGTAAGAAATATTGCGAGCGGAACCATGCAAGAAGTGTGTTATGCCGTTCATGCTGAACAAAACGCAATAATTCAGGCTGCAAAATTAGGCATTAGTTTAGATGGCGCAGTAATGTACGTCACTCATCAACCTTGTGTTATTTGTACGAGAATGATTATAAATTCTGGAATAAAAAAGGTGATTTATAAAAACGGATATCCCGACGAATTTGCTTTGCAACTCTTTGCGGAATCTAACGTTGAGATAGTAAAATTTGAAGATTTATAAAAATTGATTGAAAAACGCTTGATTTTTTCAAAAAAATACTGTATATTTAACCGTGCAAAACAAATTGCGCGGTTAAAATACGCAGTTTTATATTAAAAGACGGAGGTTTATCGAAGCGGTCATAACGAGGCGGTCTTGAAAACCGTTTGGGTGAAAGCCCACGGGGGTTCGAATCCCTCAGCCTCCGCCACAAAACAGGGACACCTAAAATGGTGTCCTTGTTTTGTAGTTTGAAAGACTGATAGAGGGATTCGAACGAAAGCGTAAAAAAACGATTAATAATCGTTTTTAGCGGTGATCGAAGTATTTTAAAAGGCAGTAGGTTGTTGTTTTTTAGTATTGCCTTTTAAAATGCAAGAACGTAATCCCTCAGCCTCCGCCAAGAAGAACCTAATCCGAACCCTAATGTTTGGCTTAGGTTTTTCTTTTTTTATATCCAAAAATTTAAAATGCTTTTTATGCCGCAAAAGCCTACCCAAAAGAGAAAGGAGCAATGTAGGCTATTCGCCTTTAAAAATCTTTTGCCAGCTTGAGTTTTGGTTAGGTGAATTTTATGTATGTGTGCTTGTCTTCGGCGAGGCGTAGCCGAGCCGACTTGTATCAAGACAAGCACACGTCTCAGTGCCATTTCAAAAAATTGGCTTTGCACAAGCATTGATTTTTGCTTTGAAATATGCTATACTAATTATGCCAAACTAAACGAATCCTTACTATGCAAGGACTCTTTATATTTTTAGGGTACTTTTATGCCCTTTTATATGCAATACACTATTGAATTTGATAAAAATGCAAATTCCATTCGGTGTATTGTGTAGGGTGTTCCTGCACGGATCCGTTTAGTTTGGCGACTATCGGAGTTTGCGTTTTTTGTGCGTTGACTTCGGTTGGCGCACTTTTTTATTTTTGGAGGGTGATATATGACCAAAAGAAAATCAATAGTTAAAATTTTTATTGGATTGATATCTGTTATTTTGTTTACAAGTTCTTTTGTTGCGTGTTCAAACAATACTGAAGAGACTGAAAACAATTATCCTGTTGCAGGAATTTGGCACGCACAGGCTACGTGGCACGAAGATAACCCTTATAATTACGGGGGTGATACCTACAAATTAGATATTTGGTTTGACTTTAGAGAAGACGGAACTTTAAGAAATAAAAGAACGCTATCTTTAAATGGGTATACATTTAATGACAGTTTGTCGGATTGGACAATTATAAACCTTACGTGGACAGTGAAGAATAATATTATTACACTTTCGAGTGGAAAACAATATGTAATTATTGATGATGAGTTTAATGATACATATCCAAATCCACAAATGATTTTACGTTATAAGAAAATAGAAAACAATTAAAAAGGAGAAAATTATGACTTACCATACGTTAAAATGTCCGCATTGTAAAAATATAGTTAACCGTGCTAAAGGCAGTCCAAGTTATATTGGAAACCCTTTTTGTAAATGCCCTTGGTGTGGTGGTGTTTATGTTGACTCTTTTACGCAAGAGTGGGCAACAAAATCGCCATTTCAAAGAACAAAGTTTCTTATTGATAAGCCACTTTCAGGTGCGTTCTTATCAATTATCGCAATTGCAGGTTTATTAGCGATGGCAGAAGTAGATATTTTGATAGCACTAATCGTAGGCATTGTTGGGGCTGTTTTGATTTTTGTAGGCTGGACTTTTGCTCGTAAATCTTCTATTCAAGAAATGATTGATAAGTCAATTGAAAGAACAAAAGGTGCAAAATATGTTGAATTGTTAAAACAGGCTGGATTTAAGATTTATCCTATTCAGGGTGTTGAAATTGGTAATATTCTCGATGAAGAAGATTCGCCTATAAAAGAAGAAGATATTAAAACTGAAACTGATAGTTCATACACTTTACATTGAGGTTGAAAATGGATAATAAAACAAAAAAATGCTTTTGCTGTGGCAATGAGTTAAAGGAAAACGAGCAAAAGTGTTCAAAATGTGGCGCTGTTATACCTGTTGAAATAGACCCTATCGTATATGAACGTAATAGAAAAGCATTAAAATGGAGTGCTATTGTAGGTTTTATTGTAGGCTTTTTTACCACAATTCTTTTTGGGAGTATTGACCCAAATAGTTATTTGTTTTTAATTGGTATATTACTAGGGTTTGGTAGTGCTTATTTGACTAGCGTTTGTTTTGATAAATATTATAAAAATCAAAATACTGCAACCACTAACAAATCAATATTATCTAAAAATACATTATCAAGAGAAGAGAAATGGCTTGCACAAGAGAAAATTGATAAAATGATACTTAATCGTGGTGACGCTCTTGCAAACCAAATGCTATCTGCGATTTCTGCAATAAACGCAATGTGGGATTGTGACACATATTTGGATAAAGAAAATAAAAATTCCGAATTTAGGTCGAGATTATATTTGCTTGCGATAACGCCTGAACTTTTTCTTGCAAACTATTATTTATTTAAGGCGGGCAACCACGACGATATTAAAGATAGTATTTATACTGAACGTCCATATTTAGTTTTGGAAACTTTGATAAAAATGGGATTATTTATTTTTGAAACAAAAAATAATTTATATGTTTTAAAAGAGATTATCAATGAAGATAAAGAAGAATATATAAACTCTAAAGCATTGGCTCAAAGAATATTAAACGAAGAATTAAAAACGTTAACACAGTAGTGAAACGTACAAAAACTAATCTTAATAATTGAAATAATATCAAAAAACAAAGGAGAAGAAGTAAAAATGAAAAAAATTATAATGATAGTAATGGCAATATTTTGTTTTGCATTTTGTTTTTGTTTTTTCGGTTGCTCAAATACTAACAAAGAAGAATTATCCTCTTTTGAAAAAGAAATAGTTGGAGAATGGGTTTTAAAAGATGCCAAGCAAATGAAAAATGTAGGCGAATATAATTATTATCCAAATGGTTCAGCAGATTTTAATTCCATTGTTAACGGCTATTATAATAAAGCAACATTGGTTTTTTACGAGGAAAAATCAAATGGGCAAATTAAGGGAGAATTAAAAATCAATAATGATATTACAACTTTTTATTGGACACGAACAGCAAAGAAAGTTATTAGCCTAGAAAACCCATTGTATATGAACTATAGTTCAGGTGTGGGTAAAAAATCAGGGAAAATAGATATTATATTTATTTCAGATGATTTATCATACATAAATATTATGTTTGAGTCGGCTAAAGTTTTTTACTATTTTGAAAAATAATATATTGCACGCAATTTAAATATGTAATTTTTTGGGTGGGCTAATTTGCGTTATTCTACCCAAGTAGTTTTACGTTTCACACGCTCCGCCAGACAAAACCTAATCCGAATTCAAATTCGGGTTAGGTTTTCTTTTGCAAAAATTTAGGTCTTAGTTGCGTTTTCAGCTATCGGCACATTGTTTAAGTCTTTGTAAAGGTTAAATTGTAAAAACCCATTTAAAAGCGACGGCAAAACTGCCGTCGCTTTTGAGTTGTGTTAATTT
>CAJMEI010000125.1 GCA_905212395.1 uncultured Christensenella sp.
CGCCATACTGGTTGCGGAGGCGGGACTTGAACCTCACGACCTCCGGGTTATGAGCCCGGCGAGCTACCAACTGCTCCACTCCGCGATACAAAACCGTTTGAAAATTAAGCTTTTCTAACAGTGCTTTTCTATTTTATGTTATTTATAAAAAAATGTCAACTCTTTTTTGATACTTTTTTCTTTAAAATATTTTTTTTCGAAAAATTAAGTTTTTTTTAGTCTTTTTACCTTTAAAATCTACTGTTTTTTAAAATATTTACTAATTTTTAACAAATATTCAGTGTTTTCGACAAAATTAGCAATAAAAGTGTAAAAAAAAGAGTTTTTTTACATTATTTTTGGTTTATAATCAATATAGTAAAAAAAAGGAGAGAAAATGAGAAAAAGCACTGCTGTAATTTTACAAAATGACTTTGATAACGCAAAAGAAATTGCGGGTTATCTTGAAAAATCAGGAGAAATAGAAGTTCTTGGTTTTTCCAACGACGGTAAATTAGGAATAGAGATATGCGAACATTTACCCGATTTAGTAATAACTGATTTAGTTTTAAAGAGTTTAGACGGAATGGAAGTCCTTACTTATTTAAAAGAAAAAAATTTCAAAGGAAAAATACTGGTGTTAAGTTCGTTATCAGGCGACGCATTGGTAAGTAAAGCTTGTAAAATGGGCGCAGATTATTTTATGATTAAACCCGTTTCGGAAAACCTTTTAATTAAAAGAGTAAAACAGCTTTTAGAGAAAAACGATTTAAAAAATCCGATTGACGACAAGTTAAGCAGAATATTTATTTCCGTAGGAATTCCGCCTCACATTAAAGGTTACGCGTTTTTAAGGGAAGGCGTAAAGATGGTTGTGAACGAGCCTGAAATTATTAACAATATTACAAAAAAATTGTACCCTATGATTAGCGAACGCTTCGACACAACTCCGTCGAAAGTAGAAAGAGCGATAAGACACGCAATAGAAGTTAGTTGGGCAAAAGGAAGAATTGACACTATTAACAATCTTTTCGGGGTTAGCGTGTTTATGGGAGAAAAACCGACTAACGGCGAGTTTATTGCTTTAATTGCCGATAAAATGTTGCTTGACGGCATGTAAAATAGGGCTATAAGTCGATAAACGCCACTTTCTAAAAAAATTCCTGCTAAACTTTTGCAGGAATTTTTTCATTTTATTAATTTAAAAAATAAGAATAACTTATTCGATTATTAAGTATTAACGCCATTGCTTACTCTAGTATATTATACGCAATTTTTTACGATAAACAAACTACAATAGAGTCCGCCGCTTTCCATAGGCATTTCATTTATTAAAGTTAATCCGTTTTGTTTAAGTAATTTTCTTAAACAAGCTTTATCGGCGGTGTATAAAAAGGCAAATCCGTTTTTATTTAAAACGTTTTTACATTTTTTAGCTAGCGCAGAGTAAATTTCAAAATTGTTTTCGTGATTTCCGACCCTTAACCCGTAAGGTAAATTAGAGATAATTTCGTCGAACTGTCCGCTTAATAAAGCAACGTTTTTCCTTATAATTTTAGCTTGAACGTTTGCTAGCTCGCAATTTTCCTTTGCCATTTCAACGGCTTTTTCGTTTATGTCCGAGCCGTAAAAGTTTGCGTTAATAGTTCTAGCCCTTTCGATTAGCATAGTTGCCGTTCCGCAAAAACAATCGCAAACGGAATTAGGAGCACTATAAGATTTTGCAACGTTAGCGATAATATTAGCCGTTACGGGATTTATGGAAGCGGGCAAGCAATTTTTTCTGTAAGGGAAACGGTTTTTAAAAAGAAAATCGCATTTAAAAGCGATAAATCCTTTTTCTTCGTTATTTGCCGTTTGAACGTAAAAAGTAAAAGAATAATCGGACGGATTATTTACGAGTAAATTCGAAGAAGAACATAAATTTTTAACGAGTTTAGTAATTTTTTCTTTTTCTTTAATATCACTTTTGCACTCTATCCTATACCCAACGGGTAAAGAAGCGTTGCGTTTTACGAATTCTTTAAAAGTCGTAACGGCAGAAGAAATAGTTTCTTGAGAGAAATCGTCGGTTATCGAGTAAAGAAAAAACAAGTCGTAATAGTCTTTACGATTTAAAATTTCCGAAAAATCATCTTGATTTATGTTTTGTAGCGTTATTCCGAATTTAGTTTTTTCGCATTTTTTTCCTAAATTTTTTATAAACAAATCGAAATAGCTTTTTTGAGTGGTAAGTAATATTTTATCTTCCGCGTTTATTTTGACGGTTTTTACGGGATACGTTTTTTTAGGGAAAGCTTTTTCGAAAGCGTCTTTCGTTAAAAGGAAAAACTTTTCGGGCATTTGTCCCTTTTCAAAAAGCTCTTGGCATTTTTTAAAAAATCTTTCGCAATTAGATAAATCTTTATAATTTCCAAGCGACAATATAATACACGGGTAGCAATAAAAAACCGTTTCTTTATCTATTGCCTTAATAAGTAAATCGTGGCAAAAATCGCTTTCCACGTTACCCAAAATAACGTAGGCGTTTTTTCTGATTTTTTCGTCTTGAGAGTTTGTTGCGGAAGAAATAAATTCTTTAAATTTTTGGTTTTCTTTTAAAGATAAACCGAGTTTTTTCTTTGAAAGATTTTTTATTGCCCAAACACAGTTTTTATTGTCGGGATAATCTAAAAGTTCTAGCTGTTTATCGACGTATAGCCCTATTTCTTGTAAATATTCCATTTTTTTAACGTCGTCGGACTCTACTAAAAATTGTTGCATAATCATTCTTTTTCCGTAAGTAAAACGATGGCTTTAACGTAAACGTCGAAAGCTTTTTTTACGTCTTCGACTTTAAAATATTCGTTTATTTCGTGGCACACGGTGTCTTCTTGTTTAAAACAAGGCCCATAGGCCACTCCGTTTTTTAACGCTCTCGCGTAAGTTCCCCCGCCAATCGCGATTGGAGATTTTTCTTCTTTGCAAACGTCGTTGTAAACCGAGCATAAAGTTTTTACTAGCTTGGAATTTTTATCCGTATATAAACTTTTCTGATGAGATAAAATTTCGTTCGGCGCGATTTTGTCTATTTCGCGTTTGACTTTTTCAAAATCCATAAGCGCGGGATACCGAATATCGATGATTACCGCAAGTTTTCCGTTTTCCAAAGAAATCACGTCGGGGGAAAGAGTTAAATTACCGCTGTCGTCAAAGTAATTTAAAATCCCGCTTGCGTTTTCAAATAAATTTTGCCTTACGCTTTTATCTAGCAACCCCATATCTTCAAAGTACGGTAAAATTTTTAAAATGGCGTTTTTGCCTTTATGAGGAAGAGAGCCGTGCGCGGTTTTTCCCGTAGAAATAATTTTTCCGTCCAAAAAAGATAAATCGTATTTCTTTAAAAGTTTTTCATTAACGGGGCAAAGAGCTTCCACTTTGTCGCAAACCATATTATAAGCCGTACCGCCTTTAACGGATAAAAGACTTTTATCGCAATCGAAAAAAAGTTTTGCGTGAACAATTCCCTTTTCGGCGTAAATTACGGGGAAATCGGAATCGGGCGAAAAACCTTCTTCGCACATTAAATCGTGATTTTTTAAATACTCGATACAACCCCACCCCGTTTCTTCGTTGCAACCTAAAATCAAGCGTATTTTTCTTTTGGGAACGAAACCTTTATCTTTTAATTCTTTTAAAGCGTAAAGGATAATCAGCGCGGGGCCTTTATCGTCTAAAACTCCGCGACCGAATAATTTTCCGTCCTTTTCGGTAAGTGTAAACGGGTCGGAGTTCCAAAGCGTTTTATCCCCTGCGGGAACTATATCCAAATGGCATAAAATTCCTAAATCTTTGCCGTTGCCGAATACAACTTCCCCGGCGTAACCTTCGTAATTTTTCGTTTGAAAACCGAAAGAAGACGCAAGAGCCAAAAATTCTTTTAAACATTCCGCGTTTTGTTCCCCGAAAGGCGCGTTTTCTGCGGGAGAAGTTTGAACTGAATTATATTTAATTAATTTTGCCAAGTCGTTTTTAAAAGAATTAAAATCCATAATTAGCCTTTATATCTAAAATTTTTTAATATTAAAAAATGCAATCGATAGTTTTTATAAAAAATAATCTTCGGTTAGGCGAATGATTTTAAACTATTAAGGCGTCGTAAAA
>CAJMEI010000126.1 GCA_905212395.1 uncultured Christensenella sp.
AACTGTTTTCTCCTAATAAAAGTTAATCCTTATAGACCGTTTATTCCCGTCCTTACTAATCAATACAGAAGAACAATTTACCGTAAAAAACATTGAAAGTCCAATCATATTATTTCTATTTAATATTTTCATTTTTGTTTCTTAAAGGTATTTATAAAAACAAAGCTTCTATATGCCTTTATTATAACATATAGCAGTATTTTTATCAAGATTGTTTTATTAAATAATAGGCATATTTAAACTCTTTTATAAGTGTAATTTAAGAAAGCTAGAACCGTACTTATTGCCAAAAGTACGGTTCTTTAAATTTATAACAGAATGCAAATTACTCCGCCTTTCCCTTCGTTTACGATACGACTTACCGTTTTTTTCATTTTTCCGCGAGCTTCGATAGGCATTGCGTTAAGTTTTGCCGAAACGCTGTCTTTAACGAAATCGCTCATTTTTTTACCGAAAACGTTTATATTGCAAAGGTTTTCAGGCGATTTTAAATATTCGTCTTTTAAGTAAGCAACGTAATTTTCGCACTGTTCTTTATTTCCCGAAAGCGGTGTAACGGAAGCGTCCAAGTCTATTTTCATAACGTGATAGCTAGTGCTTTTAGCCTCTATTTTAACACCGTATCTGGAACCGCGTTTAACCAAAATCGGCTCGCCTATTTCCAAATCGGAAGAAGTAGGATTTACTATGCCGTAACCTTCTTGTTCTATTTGCGGGATAGCGTCTTTAATTTTATCGTAGCATTTTTTAGCTTCCGCCAAATCCTTAACGTAATTTATTAATGAAAATTCGTCTTTTATTTCTTGCCCGCTTTCTTCGGTTAAAACCGAATAGAAAAGTTCGGGTTTAACGTCTATTTTAACGTTTACTTCGCCTTCCCCCAAATTACAATCTACGCTTTCTGGCGGGATAACGTTTTCTACGGACGAAAACGCCGTTTGGAAACAAACTCCGTCTTTCATTTTGCAAGCTTTTTCTCCCGATTCCCTTAAAGCTTTAATTAAATCTTGAATAATTTTACTCTCGTAAGGCAAAGCGTTTAACCAAGCAGGAATTTTAACGTTGCAAACTTTTAGCGGAAATTCTAACAAAACATTTTCGAGTAGCGAATTAAAATCGCTTTCCGTAGCGTCCTGACAAGACATCGCGACTACCGTTACTCCGTACTTTTTACATAAAGAATTTTTTAGTTTTTGCGCCTTTTCTCCCTGCGGGTCGTTAGAGTTTAAAACCACGATAAACGGCTTATTGATGGCTTTTAACTCCCCTATTACCTTTTCTTCGCTAGGAACGTAATTAGACCTGTCTATGTCGGTAAAACTGCCGTCGCAAGTAACGACTATTCCTATCGTAGAATGTTCTTTTATTACCTTTTCTGTTCCAAGCTCCCCTGCCTTATCGAACGGCATAGGTTTACTTTGCCAAGGCGTTTTAACCATTCTGGGTTTTCCGTCTTCGCTTATTCCTTGCGCGCCGTCTACCATAAATCCGACGCAATCTATCATTCTTACCCTTGCGCTAGCCCCCGCCCCAATCGTTATGCTTACGGCTTCACCGGGAATAAATTTAGGTTCGGTAGTCATAACCGTTCTACCTTGCGCGGACTGCGGTAATTCATCTACCGCTATTTGTTTTTTATTCTTTCCCGAAATGTTGGGAATCACGTTTTTTTCCATAAATTTTGATATAAACGTGGACTTCCCCGTCCGAACCGGACCTACTACGCCTATATAAATATCTCCGCCCGTTCTCTCGGCAATATCCCTGTAAATATCATAACGCTCCATAAAAATAAAAACCTCCCGCAACTTCAAGCTAATTAAAGTGTATGAGAGGTTTTTTTGAAATATGTTATTAGAAAAAAGTTTTTTTAAAAAAAATTTACGTTATAAACGCATTTTTAAAATAAAGCGTTAAAGTTTTTTACTTATTCTTTTGTTTTTTTAATTTAGATTTAAATTTCATATTTTTAATCATTTGTAGCCAATTAGTAGAATGTTCTTCGCCTTTTATAAGTCTTACGATATTTACCCTATGCGCCCACCAAGTGATTACTATTATTATAAATACTATAAGCTGAGTTGCGTAAAACACCCAGTTTAAAGTAATAGAATTATTTACGCATTTTAAATAGAATTTATAACAAGTTACTATTGCCGACGGCGTTGTAGCTATAAACGAACCCATAGAACCCATATTCGTTAGCAGTATAAATACTATTGCCGACACGCCGAAAATTACAACCCATAAAGGTTGAGCCACCAAAAAAACTCCTATCGTGGTAGAAATTCCCTTTCCGCCCTTAAATTTTAGCCAAAACGGGAAAACGTGTCCGCAAACCGCGCCTAAACCCGCTAATGCAAGCGCGGTATCTTGCAAACATAAACCGTTAGAAGCATAATATACGTTTTTAAAGATAAGCTTTGCCGTTAAACACGGAACTAACCCTTTCATAATATCTAAAAAGAGTATTAAAACACCTACTTTCATTCCGTAAGCTCTACTCATGTTCAGCATACCGGGGTTTCCGCTTCCGATAGAGCGAATATCCTTTTCGCCGTGATTTTTTGCTCTACTTATAATAATAGCAAAGTTTATGCAACCTATAAGGTAAGAACAAACGGCGATAATTAAAAAATAATACCAACCGTTAGAAATACTCATGGTTTTCATTCTTCGTTCTCCTTCTTTTCTTTTACGATTAGTCTTATAGGAGTCCCCGAAAAATCGGTAGAATTTCTTATAACGTTTTCTAAAAATCTTTTATAAGAAAAGTGCATTAGTTCCGCATTGTTTACGAAAATAATAAACGTCGGCGGAGCTACTCCGTCTTGTGTGGAATAATAAATCTTTAATCTTCTGCCGTGTTTTGTAGGCGGGTCGGTCGTGCGGATAGCGTCGCCTAAAATATCGTTTAAAAGCCCCGTAGAAATTCTTTTTTGACTGTTTTCATAAACGGTATTTACCACGGATAATACCTTTTCTACCCTTTGTCCGCTTTTAGCCGATATATAGACCGACTTATAGTAATCCATAAACGCCAAATCACACTTTAACTTTTCTTCAAACTTGTTTATCGTATGCGTGTCTTTATCAACTAAATCCCACTTATTCATACAAATAACGCTGGGCTTACCCTGTTCGTGAACGAAACCGCAAATCTTTACGTCTTGCTCGGTTAAGCCTTCTACGGAATCTATTACGATAAGCACTACGTCCGCTTTTCTTATGGAATTAAACGCCCTTACTACGCTATAATATTCTACGTCTTCGTAAACGGCTCTTTTTCTTCTTATTCCCGCAGTGTCTATCAAAACGTATTTTTGTCCGTTTACGCTGAATGGCGTATCTATGGAATCTCTCGTAGTTCCCGCAATAGAAGAAACGATAGTTCTATCGTATCCGAGTAATTTGTTTACTAAACTAGATTTACCCGCATTAGGCTTCCCGACGACCGCAATATGCAAAACGCCTTCTTCTTGTTCGTTTTCTATTTTATCGAAGTAAGAACATACTTCGTCTAGTAAATCTCCCGTTCCTTTGCCTTGTTCGCTTGAAATTCCAAAGGGTTCGCCAAGACCTAATTCGTAAAATTCGGACAAAAGCACGGGGTCGTAGTTATCCATTTTGTTTACCGCTAAAACTATGGGTTTTTTGGACCTGCGTAGTTTTTCCGCAACGTCCCTGTCGGATTGAGTTAAACCCGTGCGCGCGTCGCAAAAGAATATTATAACGTCGGCGGTTTCTATCGCTATTTCGGCTTGTTCTTTTATGTGTCGCCACATTTCGTCGTCGCTTTTAAGCTCTATTCCGCCCGTATCTATTAAAGTAAAATTATAACCGCACCACTCGGCGTCGGCGTAAATTCTATCCCTAGTAACGCCCGGCTTATCTTTTACGATAGCTTTTCTATCTCCGCTTATTTTATTGAAAAACGTCGATTTCCCGACGTTAGGTCTGCCGACTATGGCAACCAAAGGTTTACTCATATCTCTCCTTGTTATTTTTTATTAACCTTATTTTAATTTTTTATCCAGATAATTATATATTATCCTTAAAGTTTTGTAAAGAAAAAGATTAATTAATTGAC
>CAJMEI010000127.1 GCA_905212395.1 uncultured Christensenella sp.
TTATTAAAAAAATAAAACTAGCTAAAAAGGTAAAATATAATGACAAACGAAAAAAGAGAAAGGACGTTAAAGGCGGCGGTGTCGATTGCGATAGTAACGTTAGTATTGTTTTTGAGTATAGCAATATATCAAGCGATAAGAATAGGCGTAAAAAAAAGAGAGCTGTCTAGGCTTGAAAAGGAAATATCGCTTTTGCAAGAGCAAAAAAACAATACGGAAGACGAAATAGAGAGATGGCTTTTAGACGAAACGATAGAAGAAAGAGCTAGGGAGCTCGGTTTAAGGAAGAAATCGTAATGGAGAATTTTACTAAAAAGTATAACGCTTCCGTTATAGATATAGGTTCTAATTCCGTCCGTTATATGTTAGTAGCGGACGGAAAAATTTTATTTAAAAAGTCTACCGTTAGTCAAATGTGTCTTGGCAAAAAGGACGGATTATTGTCGCAAGAGTCTATGCAAAGAACGTTAGACGTTATAAACGATTTTGTAAAACAAGCAAAGGTCTATAATTATCCTATTTACGCGTTCGCAACGGCGGGGGTAAGAAATTCTTTAAACGGAAATGAATTCGTTGAAAAAGCTTTAAAGCAAGCGGGTCTAAAAATAGACGTTTTGTCGGGCGAACAAGAAGCCGAAATTGCTCTTACGGGCGTGTTGCGAGGCATTAACGGCGGTGTAATCGATATAGGCGGGGGAAGTAGCGAAATAATCGTGAAAACCGATAATATTAGCTATTCTCATTCGTTAGATTTAGGCGCAGTCGTATTGTATAATCAAAGCGAAGACAGTTTAGAAAAAGCTCAAAATATTTTAAATAATAGAATTGACGAGTACGGAAACATTCCTAAAAGCGAATTTTACGCCGTGGGCGGTACGGCAACGTCGCTTGCGGCAGTCTTGTTAAATTTAAAAACGTATTCGGACGAAAAAGTAAACGGCTTTAAAATAGATAGAGAAAATTTAGAATACGCTTTAAAAGAAATAAGCGTAAGTTGCGAAGAAATATGCAAAAAATATTGCGTGGACAAGCGTAGGGCAACGGTATTAAAGTACGGAGCGTTAATTTTAAAAAACATAATGCTAAAAGCGGATATTTTTAAAGTAACGGTTAGCGCGAGCGATAACTTAGAAGGATATTTAATATGGAAAACGGAAAATGTAAAAAAATAATATCGTTGGTTTTATATTTTTTGAACGTAGCCTTTTTCGCGGTATTTTTAGTACTCGCTATATTAAGAAAAAAATTTGCGATATTTATTACGTTAGGGTTTATTTGCCATTACTTTTTTTCGGCATTTTTTCACGAACTAGGACATTTTATCGTCGGTAAAATTTGTAAAATGGTCTTCGTGGAAGGAAAAGTTTTGTGTTTTAAACTTTATAGAAAAAACGGTAAAATAAAATTCGGATTTTGTAGTCCTATCGAATCGGGCGAAATATCTATGGTTTCAACCGTTACGGAAAATGCGGGTTCGGATTTAATTAAGCTTACTATCGGCGGAAATCTATTCGTTTTTTTGTATTTGATAATTTGCGTGCTTTTAGGTTGTCTAATCGGCGGAAACGCTTTTTACTTTTTCTTTGTAGCAAGTGAAATAACCGCCTATACGTTGATTATCAACCTAATTCCTTTGGCTGATAACGGCGACGGAGCTTTACTTTTCGGACTTTTAAAGGGTAAGGAAAAATATAAATCGGCTGTGTCTTTAGCGGTAATACAATCTTATTTGTATAACGGTTTTTCGCCCGCTCAAATTCCCGAGCAGGCAATATACGTATCTTGCGGAGAATATTCGCAAGCGATAGAACTAATAAAACTTTTAAAGCTGATAGATTCTTCCAAAATGGAAAGAGCTTACGTTTATTCAAAAGATTTAACGACTAGAACAAGCGGAGCTATACTTGAAAGGGTTAAAAAAGAAAAGTTTTTCTTGGCGGTTATTATGGGGCTGAAAAAAGAAGTAGATAAAGATAAAGAAGAAGTTTTAAATTCTTTAACCGAAAACTCTTTTACCGATATGAGAATAAATTATTATTATAGGGTTTATACCAAAGAAACGGAGTGGGCAAAACTTATAAAAAACCAATGTAATAAGCTAAAAAACGCCGAGTTTTTTAAGGGGCTTGCCGAAATGGAAGAAAAGCTTATAAATTTTGAAAAGAAAAAAATAGATTATACGGTAAATTAAATTTAAAAATAATAATTTAGCTGTTTATGCTAGCTTTTAAATTGCACAAAATATGGGCAAATGCAAATTTTTTTCAAATTTTATTGACAAGTATGTATATAAGTTGTATAATTAAAAAAGTTCATACATCGCGGGATGGAGCAGTTGGCAGCTCGTTGGGCTCATAACCCAAAGGTCGGTAGTTCGAGTCTATCTCCCGCAACCAGTAATAGCAAGCTTTTGAGGGCTTGCTAATTTTTTTATATATTAAGAAAAGTGACGAAAAAGTGACGGAAATATTTAAACCTTAATTTTGAGCTATATATATGAATATATATTCCATTCACAAAAATGATAAAAAAGCAACAGATTAGTTGCTTTCATATTAATTATACAATTTTAGTACTAAGAATAGAATCCATTTTATTTGCAACATCTTTAAATTCTGTATCAAAGAAGTGACTATATGTGTTATGAGTAACAGTAACACTTGAATGTCCTGCTCTTTTACTTATTATTTGTGCTTGTATCCCACTTGATATTTGTAGTGAAATAGATGTATGTCTTAATCCATGAAAAGTTATTCTTTTTAAGTTATATTTTTTTATTATTCTATCTAATATCTGTGAAGGCGTGTCTGGGTGCATATTTCCACCATACATATTAGTAAAAACTCTATTGCTATTTTCCCACTTATCTCCCAATCTCATTTTGCTTTGTAATTGCTCTTTTTTGTATCTGCGTAATAAGTCTAGGGTTGTATTAGAAATATAAATTAATCTATTGCTAGTGTCTGTTTTTGTACTTTTTTCAAATATGCCATATTCTTTCACATATTGAGTTGTTTTATTTATCTTTATAGTTGATTCTTTAAAGTCTATATCTTCCCATGTTAAACCGGTTAATTCCCCTCTCCTTGCTCCGCTATCTAAAGCAAGCATAATTAAAGCTTGATACTTTATAGGCTCATTTTTTATTACTTTAATTAAAATGTCAACTTCTTCGGGCGAATAACATTCAATTTCTTTTCTTTTTACTTTAGGTTTCTCAATATGTTCATTTGGATTATTCAATATATAGCCCCAAACTACAGCTTTATTTAAAGCTGTAGAAATTATAGTGTAATGGTGTTGTATTGTTTTATCCGAATAATTTGTAGTAGTTCTCAATTCATTATAAAATTCTTCTAATACCTTAACATTTAAATCTAATAAATGAATATGTCCTATATTCTTATTTATATTTTCAACCCAGTGTTCATTTGCCACATATGTTTTGGGAGACCATATCGGCTTTGAATATTCTAACCATTCCTTAAAAAGTTGCTCTACTGTAATCTTATTTTTATTTATATATGTTCTATTTTTTATACTCAATTTTAATTCATTTTCTCTTATTACAGCGTCCTTTTTCCCGCCATAAAAAGTTTCTGTATGTCTTATTCTTTTATTTCCATTGTAGCCTAACGGTACATCTATTTTATATTTTTTATTTCTTATTATCTCCTTTACCGCCATCTTTTTTCCTCCTTTTATATTCTTCTTTGAAATTTTTATCTGACAAATCTAGAAATTTTAATACTTCACTTTCCGAAATTATACCCTTTCTTAGCTTCTCCATTTTATCTTGATATTTCTCACAAAAATCATCAAGAATATCTCTATCTGAGCGATTTCCATAATATTCGTAACGATTTCTTAGCATATTTGATATTTTATTATATTTACTTCTTATTGGATTAGTTTTCCTTTTTTCTATATAAGAAGCATTTGTACAATAATCATAACAACTCTTATGTGGATTTTGATAACTTGCATATGGGCAATATTT
>CAJMEI010000128.1 GCA_905212395.1 uncultured Christensenella sp.
AAATTTTATTTATTTTAATAAAGGAGAAATTTATGTCTAATATTTGGCACGATTTATCTTCCGAAAGAGTTTCGTTCGACGATTTTATTTGCGTAATAGAAATAAGTAAAGGCAGTAAAAAGAAATACGAGCTAGATAAAAGTACCGGAATGTTGATTTTAGATAGGATTTTGCACACTTCCACTCATTATCCCGCGAATTACGGATTTATACCGCTTACGCTGGAAGACGACGGCGACCCGTTAGACGTTTTGCTTTTATGTTCGGAAGAGTTAGACCCCATGACGCTTTGTAGGGCTTATCCCATAGGCGTAATATCTATGGTAGACAACGGTCATAACGACGAAAAAATAATAGCGATACCTTTTTCCGACCCTAGCTATAACGTATATAAAGACATATCCGAACTTCCTTCTCACGTGTTTGAAGAAATGAGACACTTTTTTTCGGTGTATAAAAATTTAGAAGGAATGGCAACTGCGGTAGACGTAGTTCGCGGAAAACAAGAAGCGTTAAAGGTAATAGAAAACTCTATAAATTTATATAAAAAAACTTTTAGGAAGTAAATATGGAAGAAATTTTAACGGAAAACGCCGTAAAAGAAGTTGAAAACAAAAAGAGTAGAAATTCGTCGATAGAACTATTAAGAATTATTTTAATGTTTTTTATTGTTCTTTCACATTCGTACAGATATTTTACGTACGCCGATAAAAGCGGACTAACCAAATATTTTATAATGTTTACAAGCGTAAGCAACGTAATGGTAAACGTATTTATTTTAATAAGCGGTTATTTCTTGTGTAAAAAGAATTTTTCTTTTAAAAAGTTAGTTTTATTGCTTTTAGAAGTTTCTTTTTATTCTATCGTTTCGTATTTTATTGTAATTTCCTGTAAAACGGTAGATTTTTCTTTTAAAAAACTAATTATAGCGATATTTTCTACGTCATTTCGTTCATACTGGTTTGTGTGGGCGTATTGCGCGCTTTACTGTTTATCTCCGTTTATAAATAAGCTTATTGCTGTGTTAAACAGAAAACAACATTTATCGCTTATTTTGATAATATTTGCAATTTGGTTTTTTATTCCGTTTATTACGACGGTATCTCCCGACGGGTACGACGTGTTCGTTATGATATTTTTCTATCTTATCGGCGCGTATTTAAGAATTTATCCCGATTGCTTTTTTAATAAAGGCAAAAACGGATTATACGCTTTAATAGTGGGGTATGCGTTATTTATACTTTCGATACTGTGTCTAACCGTATTAGGTAAACATATATCGCTTTTGAGTTCACATCCCATGTATTTTACTTCTAAGCACAGTTTTGTAAGCGTTATTTTTGCTATAGGGTTATTCGTTGTTTTTTCCAAAATGAATTTTTACAGTAAAATAGTAAATATTATCGCGCAATCTATTTTCGGGGTTTACGTTATACATAACAACGGATATTTAAGAGAAATTATTTTTTGTAAAATACTTAAAGTGAACGGTTTAAACGGTTCGTTAAAAAACGTTCTTTACGTTATAGGTAGTAGCGTTATAATTTTCGTGGCGTGCGTTTTAATAGATTTAATCAGAAAATATACTCTTGAAAAATTTACGTCTTATTCTTATGATAAAATAAGCAATAAAATTAAAAATAAGACAAAAAACTCTAAAAAAGAAAAATAAACGCATTTCTACATTAGAATATATTTTATCCGCCAAAGTAAAATTTTCTTGCAAAAACAAGTAAATTTTCGGCGGATTTTTTTGGAAATTTTTTTAATTTTTCTCATATAATATTACGATATGAGTTATTCTGTTGCGGTAATAAATTTAAGCGCGTTAAAAGAAAACGCTAAAAAAATTAAGTCTAATTTATCCGAAAACGTAAAGTTTTGCGCGGTAGTCAAGTCCGACGCGTACGGACACGGTTTATCTGAAACGGCAATCGCCATAGAAAACCAAGTCGATTTTTTTGCCGTTTCTTTTTTGGAAGAGGGTATGATTTTAAGGTATAGCGGAATTAAAAAACCTATTTTAATTTTAATACCTTTAAAAAATTCCGAACTTTCTTTTGCCGAAAGATATAATTTAAGCGTTTCGGTTTCAAGCGTAAAACAAGCTGAATTTATAAAAGATAACGATATAAAAGTAAAAGTTCATATTGCGGTAAATACGGGAATGAATAGGCTTGGCGTAGACTCTTTTGAAGATTTTAAAAAAATATTTTCGATTTTAGGGGGTATTAGAGTGCAAGGCGTTTTCTCCCACTTGTTTAGCGAAAATAGGGAAACTTGCGAAAAGCAATTTTTACGGTTTAAAAAGTTTTCGGAATATGCAAAAAAAGTAAATGCTAACGTAATTTGCCATATTTGCGCAAGCAATTTTTTGTATTTAGATAAAACTTATCAATTAGATATGGTCAGGGTAGGAATAGCATTGTACGGATATAGCCCCGATGAACGCTTAAAAACCACCCCTTGTATGAAAATTTATGCAGAAAAATTAGCCGATAGAAACTTGCAAAAAAATCAAAATGCGCTTTATGGTAATTTCGTATTGCAAAAATCGGAAAAAGTTAGTATAATTAAATACGGATATGCCGACGGCGCTCCAAGGGTTAGCGATTTAACTTTAAACAACAGATGTATGGACATTTCTTGCGTTAAACAAAGTAAAAAATCTCATATCGTTATGGACGACGCTTTAAAAATTGCAAAAAAGCTTGGCACTATCCCTTACGAAGTTTTAGTTTCTTTTTCTAAAAGAAGTAATAAGGTTTATAGAGATTATGAGAATAATATCGGGGAAAAATAGGGGAAGAAAATTGTTTTCTTTCGACGGGGAAGAAATTCGCCCAACGTCTGATAAAGCTAGGGAAGCATTATTTGCAATTCTCGGCAACGTTCAAGGCTTAAATTTTTTAGATTTATGTTGTGGAACAGGCGCGATAGGACTGGAAGCCGAATCTAGGGGCGCAAACGTCGTTATGGTCGATTGCAGTAAAAAAAGTTTGGAGTTAGCCAAAAAAAATGCAGAACTAATTAAATCGGAAGCAAAGTTTGTTTTGTCGGACGCGATAGCGTATTTAAAAAATACGGATAACAAATTCGACGTTATTTTTATCGACCCGCCGTATAAAATTTCTTTATGCGGACAAGCGGTAAAAATAATCGAGGAACGCTCGCTTTTACTAGGCGCCGGAACGCTTATTTACGAACGGGACGTAAAAGAAGATTTTTCGGGAGATAAATTAAAAAAATATAAAGAAAAAAAATACGGGAAAGCATATTTTTCGTTTTACGGAGAAAATTTATGAAAAAATGCGTTTTTGCTGGAAGTTTTGACCCTATAACTAAGGGACATATGGAAATAATCGAAAAAGCAAGCAAATTATTTGACGAGGTTGTTGTAGGGCTACTATATAATCAAGACAAAAAATATACTTTTTCGGCAAACGTTCGCAGTCAAGCCGTAACGGATGCGTGCGCTAAAATAAAAAACGTTACCGTAAAAAGTTTCGACGGAAGATTGGTCGATTTTTTAAAGCAAGAAAACACCGTGTATTTCGTTAGGGGACTAAGAAACGAAAAAGACTATAAATATGAAGAAAGAATTAGAAGAATAAATAAAAGTTTTTATCCCGATATAGAATACGTATATTTATGCTCGGATAAAAACGTACAAATAAGCTCAACGCTTGTTAAAACTAAGCTTGCCAGCGGTGAAGACGTTTCTGAACTTGTTCCGATTGAAGCGATAAAATATTTAAAAAATTAAAGAAATATCTTTAAAAAAATTAGCGTTAAAATTAACGAAATCAGTCCGTGTAATAATTTAAACGCAATAAAAACGCCTTTTTTAATTTTGCATTTTTCTAGAAAAGAAACGGACTGACATATTACGCATAGCCCGCCGAAAGATATTGCAAAAGAACATATTGCAATATTTTTTACGCT
>CAJMEI010000129.1 GCA_905212395.1 uncultured Christensenella sp.
AATTGAATATCAATCTTTTTTACCGAATACTCTTCTTAAAAACGCAGGCGGTTTTTTTGTTTTAGCGTTAGCGTTTTCTTCTTGTTCTTCTTTTTTTTCTTCTACGGAATTATAACTTTCTTCGTATCTGGGATACTCTTTTATCGTTTGAGTTTGCTCTTTTACGGGAGTTTGTTCGCTATAAACGCTATTTACGTTTTGTACGGGACGAACTACGGGCGGTTCGGTAGGAATAGGTTTATTAGGCTTTGGAGTATCCGAATTCATTTTAAATCCCGTTGCTATAAGCGTTACCAAAACTTCGTCCTTTAAATTTTCGTCTATACAAGTACCGAAAATAATATTTGCGTTTTCATCTAGCGCTTCTTTAATGATAGTAGTAGCGTTTCCGACGTCTACCAAAGATAAATCTCTGTTTCCGCAAATATTTAATATTAAACCTTTAGCGCCTTCTATACTCGTTTCGAGTAACGGACTTCTTACGGCTTGACAAACTGCGTCGTAAATTTTATTTTCGCCTTTTGCCCTACCTATACCCATATGAGCAAGTCCTTGATTTTTAAGTACTGCTTTAATGTCGGCAAAATCTAAATTTATCAGTCCGGGATTTACTATTAAGTTAGAAATACCCATTATACCTTGCCTTAAAACGTCGTCCGCAATTTCAAAAGCTTTAACGATAGACAAATCTCCGTCTTTAGCTACTTCCGTCAAAAGTTTATTATTAGGTATGATTATCATAGAATCGACGTATCTGGCTAAAGCTTCTATTCCTTTTTTTGCGTTGGCTTGTCTACGAGCGCCTTCGAATTCGAAAGGAGTAGTTACTACGCCTACAACCAAAGCTCCGCTGTCTTTTGCGACCTTTGCAATGACGGGAGTTGCGCCCGTTCCCGTTCCGCCACCCATTCCGCATACAACGAATACAAGGTGCATTCCTTTTACGGCTTCTTTAATTTCTTCTATCGATTCTTCCGCGGCTAATTTTCCTATTTCGGGGTCGCTACCCGCGCCAAGACCTTCCGTTTTTATTTTTCCTATTTGTAGTCTATTGCTTTCTACTACTTTCGATTGTTGCAAAGCTTGCACGTCGGTATTAACCGCAACGAAAGTTACGGTGTCCACTTGTTTTGCAATCATTTGGTTTACAGCGTTGTTTCCGCCTCCGCCAACGCCTATAACCATCATTTTAGCGGTATTATTATTCTTTTCCGCAATCGTAATCATATTTTCCTCCGATTTTAATTACGCTCCTTTAAAGCGTAATCCAATAAAGCAAATTTGGAAGTTTCGTTTGGTTTTTTAAATTTGGGAACATTCGGATAAACGACGTCTACTCCTTTATCCAATAAATCTCTTAATCTTTCTACCGCGCCCCTTATAAACGAAATTCCTCCGCCCGTAACGTTAATTCTCGTTCCTACGGATAAGAACGAAGAACATTTATCTAAACATACTGAAATTTCTTCTGCTAAAACGGTTAAGAAATCTTTTACTAAACCGTTTACTCTATCAACCGAAAAACGATAAACTTGTCCGTTGTAATTAATAGTGTAATCTCCGCCCCTTAAGCCTAAATTAACTTTTCGTTTAAGGTCTTCTACTACGTCGATTAAAGAGTCGTCGTATTCCATATCGGCAAATCCTAAATTTTGAAAAAATACGGCGTTTATTCCCGAACCGCCTACTCCGCGCGGAAGCAAACTTTGAAAAACTATTCCGTTTCTATAAACCACGCTAAAACAAGACGAAGAAAAACCTACGTCGACTAAAATATTGTAGCTGTTGCGCCTGTCTTCGTTAAACAAATATAAATTCTCGCTAAGTGGCGACGGAACGTATAAAACGCTAGAAACGCCGAGTTTTACTAAAATAGAATCTATTTTCGATTTAAAATTGCTTTTACAAAAAGTTATTGATAAAATTCCGCTTAAATTTACGGATTTTTTCCCGATAGGATTATTTATAACGCTACCGTCCGAAAGAATATAATAAACGGCTCTCGTATCTATCCTGTAATAGCCGTCCATTTGAACGCCTACCAAACCCGTTTCTATAAAACGCTTTACGTCGTTTGCGTTGATTTTGGTCTTTTTGTCGTAAGAATTGCTATGACTTATCGTTCTCGTTTGTAGAAAAAACGCGGGAACGCCTACGTAAATTCTGTTAAATTTTACGTCCGAATTTCTTTTTACGGTTTCTACCGCAGTATTTATAGCTTCGTCGATATAAATTCCGTCGCTTGCGTCCAAAGAAAAATCGTTTTCGGCAAAACCGGCGTATTCAACGTCGCAACTGCTGTGTATTACGAACGTTCCGTTTACACCCCGTTCCCCCAACGTAACCGTTACTTTGGAAGAACCGATATCTAATACGGCTACTGCGTCCTTAATCATTAGAATTCTCCTTTTCAATGGTAATTTTTTCTATATCGGCTGTAACTTGTCCTAATTTTTCACTGTAAAACGCGATTATTTTAGAGTCTGTTTTTTCTAAATCGGTCAACTGCTTATACGCATTTATCGCAACCATAACTTTTTGCTCACCGTCGGATTTAGCTTTTCTTATTTCTATTTGACAACCCTGCGTAGTATAAAAAGTAACCCTATAATTGTCCGATGAAGAATTTACCGCTTCTATTTTGATTTTGGTTAAAAGATTTTTCCAATCTGAAAAATTGCCGAGCATTTTAGCTATGCAATTTTCCATTTCTTTTGCCACAAGCTTAAAAGTGCCTTTTATTTTTAAAGAGTTTTTATCGTAAACGCTTTCTTCCAACTCCAACTTTACGTTATCGCCACTTACGGACTTTTTTGCCAAAACAAAATAGTTTTCGTCTAAAACGAAATACTGCTCGTCCACGTTTATTTCAAACATTTCTTTTCTTTCTTCTACCGTAACGTTTATACTGTTAGGAAACTTTTTTTCTATTTTTAAAACTTTTAAGTATGCGTCTTTTTCTATTTTGTTTTTTATTTTTTTGAGATTTACGAAACACAAATTTTTATTTTCGCAATCGGACAAAATGCTTTCTACCTTTTCATACCTTACGCTATCGGCTTGCATTATGTATTCGCTGTTTATATGTTTAACCGAAAAAGCGTACGCTAAACATAAAATCATAAACACTAAATACACAAGCGCGGTTGAAATAGCAAAAAGTCTTTTGTGTTTCATACAATCTCCTTATATTTTTTATCGTTTTTGCCTTTAACGTTATTGCCGATAATACGATTTAGACGTTAAGCATTACTTTTTTTAAAAGTTTTAATCTACGATTAAAATATTATACACTATTTTTACAAATAAAACAAGCTTTAAATTAAAAGCATTTATTATTGTATTTTTTAAAAAAAGCAAGCATAGTCTTACAAACAATTTTTCAGACGACAATTTAACGAAAATGGCAAAAAAAGTAAAAAAAATTATTCTTGTCTAACGTAACTTCTTACTATGTCTGCGCCCAAAGAAGATAGTGTTTTTTCTAACCTATAATATCCCCTGTCAATCATTTCCGCATTAGTAATTATCGTTTGACCTTGCGCTATAAGCCCTGCGATTGCAAGCCCTGCGCCCGCCCTTAAATCCGTTGCCGAAACGACGTTTCCGTATAAGGAAGAACCGCTAACGAATATGGTATCGTTTTGCCTGTAAATATCCGCGCCCATTTTTTTAAGTTCGTCAACGTGAGAAAACCTATTTTCGAACACTAGTTCCCTTATTTGAGTTTTTCCGCTTAAACAGCATGCGTATGCGCATAACGGAGCTTGCATATCCGTCGGAAAAGAAGGATATGGTCCCGTAACTATTTTCCCGACGCTTTTTCCTCCGCCGTTTGCCGTTACGTATATTCTATCATTTTCAACGCTTATTTTGCAATTATTTTCAAAGATTTTTTCATATTTACAAAATTTATTC
>CAJMEI010000130.1 GCA_905212395.1 uncultured Christensenella sp.
AAATTTAACTAAAAAAATAAAGTGAGTTCTAAATGAACTCACTTTAAAATTATTTTTTTAAGACAAATTAAATTAGTCTTTGTTTTCGCCGTCGGTTTCCGTTTCAGTAGCGTTCGTTTCGTTGTTTTCCGTCTTTTCAACGATTTCTATTTCTTGTTCGGTTTCCGAAACGCTTTCCGTAGCGGGAATTTCTTCCGTTTGTTCTAATTGCTCGTTGGTTTCGTTTGTTGCTTCTACCGTTTCTTCAGCGGTTTCGTCTTCGATATTGTTTTCCATATTATCGTAGTCGTAAGCTTTCTTTTCTTGCTCCGCTTTCTTATTTAAAATCTTTTCGTGAGCTTTATCACGAGCGGACGAATCGTAATAATTTTCTTTTTCGATTCTCTTTTTTCTTCTAGAAGTAATAATGTGTTTAACGAATACCGCAATTAAAGCGATAATTAAAACAACCGATATAATTATAGAAGTAGCGAATAAGAACGGGTTATAAGACGTCGTTTCCGCGCCGGAGTTTCCGCTCGAAGAAGACGAACTGCTGTCGGAAGAAGTGGTGTTGTCTACTTCCGTAGGAGCGTCTATACTCGTTAAGTCGGATATAATAAACGTTCCGCCTTTTACGATTCCGTTTTCAAGCGTTCCGTTGGTCATAAATATCGTAGAAGTGTAATCTCTATCGCCTTTTGCGTAGTTATGAACCGTTCCTTTGGGGTCAGCGTTGGTTTTAATCAACGTGGGAAGTTGCGTAAACGTAACTTTTCCGCTTTCTGCTTTTTCGTAAGTGTAGTCGTAAACTCCTTCCGAATAAGCGTTTGCTTTGGTGTAAGTGTATTTAAGGTCGGTTAAGTTAGTTTCTCTATTAGTGGAAGTCGTCGATAAGAAGGAATCGAAGAATACTATTCCGGTAGAATTCGTTTGTCCGTCCCTAGAACCGTTCCACATTTCTATACGATAACTTCTTGCTTTATCGTTGTGTTTACCCGTGGTAATCAAGAACGATACCGTTGCAAAGCCGTCTTCTTTTTGGTTTGCGTTTACGTCGGACGCGTCTAACGTGATGCAGTAGCCGTATTGTCCTTTAGTAACCGTTTCGTTGGTGTAAGTGTTGGTAATCGGGTCTATTCCCAAAACGCTAAACGTTTCGTTGTCGTCTGCGTTAGATAAATAGATATACGCTTTCGCGTTTCCGAATATTTTAACTTTTACGGAAATTAAATAAGTAGAAGAAGTCGATAAAGAAAGTTTTTCTCCTAAATATCCGTAAGAGCTGTTTTCGTTGTTAATCATTAACGGTTGAACGTACTTGTTAGAAGAAGCGTTTTCAACTTGGCTAAGCCATGCCTTAACGTCGGCTTTATAGTTTGTTCCGCCTGCCGTAAACAAAGCGTCGGAATAATTGTCGATATATTCGGAATTAATTAAACCGCTTTGAGTGCTGTCTTGCGTGAACGCCGTATTGCTTCCGCCCGTTCTCGTGTGTCCGCCAACGATTCCCGTGTAATTTTGAACTCCGCTTACTACGTTATTTTTAATAGTTAATCCATCTATTAAACCGTAATTAAACGTGTAAGAATCTTTACTCGTATCTTCGGAAGGAACGGTTGAGTAATCTGCTTGAAGCGTTCTCTTAGTCACGTTGGTTTCGCTTGAAGAAGATAACGCCGAGGTTTCTTCGTCCGATAAATACATTTTGGTGAAGTCTTTTATGGTAGCAGTTCCCTTGGGTAGTAAGTTCAAATCGCTTTGAGCTTCGGTTGCGCCGAAAGTGAATTTTAACGAGAAGAATCTTGCGTCGTTCGAATAGGTGTTAGATACCACTACGGTTATCATTGTGTAATCGTCTTTTTCTTTATTAGAATCTTTCGTGGTTTTAAAGTTGCTTAATACAGATACGCTCGTTCCCTTGTCGCTAGCCGTTTTTCCTTTATCCATTAAGGAAATAGTCAAGCCGTTTACGGAGTTCGCGCGGTTTATAATTTCCGTTTTAACCCAGAACGATACGCGTAAGTTTTCTTTGTAATTTACCGTAAACGTTTCGGTTTCGTAAGAAAGGGTAGAAGGATTTGCGTAGGTAAATTTTATCGCGTTATCTACTAATTCTGCGTTTGCTCCAACGTTAAATATAGACGAATAATAAGGATAAACGTAATTTTCTTCGGTCTTTGTTCCTGCGGTTAAAGTTAAAGTTTGTACGTCCTTAACCGCGTCTATTAGCATTGTCGTGTTAAGATAAGTGCTTGCGCTTGTAAATTCGCTTTCGGTATGATTGTAAGGAATTCTAAAAGGAGTAGTACAAAGTTTGTTGGTGGTATCGTATAAATCTACGGATAAATCGCAAGTAGAAGGTATAGTTTCGCTTGCTTTTAAAACCTTAAAATGCGCGTCGTCAAAGAAAGCAAAGCCTTCTGCGTATTCGTATCTATATCCCGAACTTCCGCGTCCTAAACCGAAAGTAATCGTTAATTCGGTACTGGTGTGAGTACTTCCTTGAACGTAAATTTCTACTTTTGCCCAGTTCCCGTAAGTGTTAATGTTGTTTATGGAAACTTCCCCTGCTTTCACGGAAGAAATGGTGCTGGAAATAGTAACGTAAGCGCCGAAATCAACGTCTTCCATAATAGATTTTAAATCTTTGGTTAAAACCCACGCTTCGAATAAACCGTTTTCGCCGGCGTTTAACGTAAGAGTAGTGCTTGATTTGTAGTATTGAGCCGTACCTCTGCCGTCGTCGGAAACGATTTTATTGTGAATCATTAAAATTTTTCCGCCTTCCGAAACGTTGGTTTTGTCCGTCGTGTCGTAAGTTACGTAACCCTTAGTGAAAGGAGTGCCGGGATTGTAGTAGAAAAATTCCGTATCGTTGGAATCCGCTTCTACGTTTTTACCGTTTTCGTCTAATTTGGGTATAAAGTTTCCGCCGGCGTCTTTAGTATAAACCCTGTTGCCGTCTTCGCCGGTAGTGTACTCGTACGCGTATTTAGGAAATGCGTTAGAAGACGCTATGGTTTTAAATACTTCTATTTTATCGCCGTTTTTATCTTTGGCAAATATGGGATTTCCGTCGGAATCTTTCTTTACGTTGCCGTTTTTATCGTATTCGTATTTGTATTCTCTCGTGTCTATAACGCCCGAACCGTAAGAAGACGTGGTTGCGTTGGTGGAATTAATACTGTCGTAAGACTTGCTCCAACCCGTAGGCGACGCGGGATATGCGGTTATTGCCGTATTTGCCGTGCCGTATTCGAAATCCCCGTTTTTAAGAACTTGATAATCGGTTTTTTCGGTTATCTTCTCTTCTTTTGCGGAAGATGACGAAGACGTATCCGAAGAACCGTCTTTCTTGCAAGCGTAAGACATCATGGTAGAAAATGCCATGAGAATAGCTAAAATTAAAATCAATAAGGACTTTATTTTATTAGTAAAAACGTTTTTCATGTAAGTTTCACCCTTTATTTTTATCGTCTTTTTTAAAATTGATATATATACTTATATATCGTACCTTGCCATTATACAATACTTTTGCTTTTTTTGCAATATTTTTCCTTAATAAATAACCATTTTTTGTTGTTTTTTTGCGCGTTTGACGAAAAGAGGGAAGGCATATTGTTTTAATAAGGATTTAATTAACGTAATATAGGACAAAAAAGAATACAATTCGTTTTTTTACAAAAAATATAGGGTAGACGACTATCGGCGTTATTTATTCGCTCTTTTTGACGATAAAAATTTTTATATTCTAGTTTATCGGAGAAAAAGAGATTTTAATTTAGAAAAATTTAAAACAGTTTTGTATTTAGTTGTAGAATTTTGTATTTGTAAAGTTTAAAATTATTTAAAACAAAAAATTGAAATGTAGTTAGTGAAATTATGAACAAGAAAAAATTTTTAATTATAGGAATAATCGCG
>CAJMEI010000131.1 GCA_905212395.1 uncultured Christensenella sp.
ATTTTGCTTTTTGCAAAGAAAAGTACGTATAACTATTTCCTAAAAAAAGTAAAAAACTTTGTCGGCAAAACTCAAAAATTCCGCTTTCAAAGCGGAATTTTTTATAGTTCTTCTTTATAATTTATCGTAATTTTTTTATCTTTTAATCTTTTTATCCAAATAAGGTCTCTTTTATTGTTTAATTCCTTATTTCCCGTTTTTAAAATGGAGTACAAACTGTTACAATTTAAGCATTCGAAATTAGTTCCGTCAAAGTCTACCATAAAGGAAGAACAAACAGGGCATTTTTTCGAATAAATAAATTCGTCGCCTTCTATAAACAGTGAGAAAGATTTTACCAAATTTAAAATGTTTTTATCAAGCTTTCTCGAATGCGTCGTAACCATTATGGTGTTACGGTTTTTAATCGTTTTGAACGGGGCTACGATATAATAATTGTCATAACCTTGATTGATATGGTCGGCTACTTCTTGATTGATGTAATCGTCCAACATTTCTTCGTTATAGAACATATATTTAAGGTTAGGCGAAACGTCTATTAAATAACGCGCGTGCCTTTTATCCCTTAAATGTAAGCTTTTAACAAACTTGTTTACGTCGTAAGTTAAACTTACGTCAACGGAAATTTTTCCGTCAATTGCCGTTATTTCGTAAAGAATAGGGGAGTTTAGAAGTACTAATTCCTCTAGCTCTATTCTTCCGTTTTCCAAATTCATTTTATATTTGTCGGAAATGTTAAAACCTAAGCTCGTCATACTTTGCAACACACTTAGTAAAACGTAATTGTAGTATTCCTTTGAAGAAATTAAATTTTTATGCTCTTTTTCTACGTATTTGTTAAGTTGTCTATAAAACTCGTAACAAATTCTGTAATCGGGATGCATTGTTAAAACGTTGGTGGGTTTAACTTCCGTATCCAACATTTTTTTAGCCCTCATACATACGTTATAAAAATGCGTTTTTCTTATTTTGTTTAACGAAACTTTTATTTCAAAAAGTTTTTCTATGTATTCTCTAACTTTATTTCCCGTAGTAGTAAGTAGGGGAAGAGAATCGTCAAAACTTATTTCTCCCGTAGATTCTCTATAAAAATACGCGGAAGATTTAATGGCGTCAACGTCGCTTAATTCAATTTCTTCTTTATCTACGAAATCGTCTAACGAACTTGTTTTTTCGTATAATTGAGATAATTTTAACGAAATAAACAAATACATTTTATTTATAAGCAAACATAAAAATCTGTTTTCGTAAATGGGTAATTCGTCTTCGTAAACGTTTGCAAAAACGTATTCGGGCGAAATTTCTCCGCTAGATTTCTTTTTCCAAAATCTAGGTTCTTGTATAGTCATTCTCGCGCCTGCAGTGTCTATTTTAGAAGCAACGTCTACGTTTAGTATTATTTTATCCGTTCTTAAATGGATTTTAGGACTAGATATAATCGTTCTAATTGCGTTTATCGTTCTTTTAAAATCGGGCAACCAAAGAAAGTCTTTATCGTTTACGGCAACGTATTGTCTAAACGCGTTAAAAGAAATCTCGTTGTTATTGATTTTTGCAAGTACGTCTTTTAGCGAAACTCCGGAATTTAATAAGTCCGTAACTTCATTATTAAGTTGTTTTAAAAATTCGGACTGACTATATTCCATTAAATTTCTCCTTAAATTAATTTTTTACGAAGTTCCACAATAGCTTCTTCCGTATAGGGTAGTTGGTCTTTTCCATATAAAGAATTGATAAATCTAACCATTTTGGTTAAGCCGTCTTTAACGTATTCGTCGTATTTACCTTGTAATTTACGAATTACTTTTCTCGAGAAAATAAAGTCTAAAGCTTCGTTTTTAGTTCCGCCGAGCGCGACGTAAACGGGTACGAAGTTTTCAATTTGATTCATAATACGGTTACCGAACGTAACGTTAAACGTTTCTAAAACGAAATCGCAAAGTTTTCTGAATTTTTCTTTATCTTCTTTATTGAGTTTATAACTTTCGTTAGCCTTTGCTTGATCGAATAATTTAAGTAGTTGTTCGGACGAAATATGTACTGCTTCACTGTTATAATTATTTTCAAACGGGTCGTTTATTCTTAAAAAGTCAAGAACGATCGCTCTGTCGTATACTTTGTCGGTTATGGTAAAGGTAGAGTCGTCCGTATTTGCCGTACCTATAAACCAAGTGTTAAGCGGAATTCTTACGTTTCCGTCTACAAAGTTTTTGGGTTGAGCCTGACCGTCTTTAATTTGCATAACTTTAATTAACCAGTCTTGAGAAGGATATTCTAGTATCGACAAAAAGTCTGCGAAATAATATTCAATACGGGAAATGTTCATTTCGTCCAATACCATCATATTTATTTCTTTTTCTCTGAAAGAAGCTTCGTATAATCTCTTTAAAAAGTCGGTTTCTTTGTATTCGTTTGTAAATTCGCTGTAATATCCTACTAAGTCGGTTCTATCTCTCCACGTTGCTTGTACGGGCGCGTAGAATACTTTATTTCCTACGAAATCGCTGAATAATCTAGGCAACGTTGATTTACCTGTACCGGACAAACCTTCTAATATCATTAATCTAGAAACGGCAAGCGCGCCGATAAAGTTACGGATAGTTCTTTCATCAAAGTATAAGTGTCTTTCGCACATATACGCCCTAAACCTAAGAGCAAGTTCGGCAAGAGTAATATCAACGTCTTCTAGTTGTGGAATATTTTGTTCGTCTTCGTATTTTTCGTCTATTTTTTTAAGCGAAGGGAATATTTTTGCAAGCGATAAATCGTAAGATTCTTCGCCGAGCGCTCCCATTCCCACTCCGCTTCCGCCGTTTGCTCCGTCGCCGGCATCGGTTACTTTTAACGGGTTGTTGCTGTTCGCTTTCGCGGTGTCCAAAATTTGTTGAACGTCTTTATTGGCCAAAACTTTTTTGGTAATCATTTCGGCAATAAACGTGAGTAGCGCGATTATTAACCCTAAAATTAATACGAAAATAATCAAGATAAGCGGTAAAGATAGCAATAGTCCTACGGACATAAGCATCGTTTGCAATAGGTTTAAGAATATTTTTCCGTTTAAATCGAAATTGTCGGATTTACTCGAGATAGTCAATATTAACGCAAGGCATAATACCCATACTAGAACTATTCCTAAAAATTTAAACAGAAAGTATTTTTTGCTTTTTAATTTTTCTTGAGCGGTTTCGGGAGAAGCAATTCCGAGTTTAGCTTTAACTTTTCCTTCGAAAAGACTATAAATCGTAATCGACCAAAGCACTACGAATACCGAAATCATTATAGCCCAAGAAGAGAACGAAACGTTAAAGCATTTCATTCCGCATTTGTTATATAAAAAGTCCGTTATAAAATTTGTGTCGAAATCGGCGTAAGGGGTAATATCGTTAGGATTCCAAACTAAAAACGCAAAAGATTCTTTCGTCTTTAGAGAACCGTTTATGACAACGGCCTCGCCTCTTTTTAAAGCGTTGAAATTAGAAAACGCGTTAAAATCCTTTCCTCCGATAAAGGGTAGTCTTAAATAGTTATAAGAGTCCATTAAGAACAATAATAACGCAGACCAAATAGTTAATACGAGTAAAATCGTAATTCTTACAATTTTTTTCTTTTTAGTGTCGGCGGCGCCAAAAAGAAGGCTTTTTAGTTTTTTAAAAAAATTAGCCATAATATTTCCTGATTATAATCAGGGTTCACTTCCTTTCTAAAAATAAGATTTGTAGGGGTGTTGGTTAGTCCAACTTTGCATCCGGGTGGGCTTCCAAATACTGACACAGTTCATCATAGGTCATTTTGGAAGGATCATCACCGGCCGGG
>CAJMEI010000132.1 GCA_905212395.1 uncultured Christensenella sp.
GTTTAATCTGTAATAATCGGAATAGTATTTAAATATATTACGTCTTTTCTGTCTTTAGCTTCTCCTTCCGCCAAAACGAAAGCTTTGCCCACTACTATTCCGCCTGCAAGTTCTACGATTTTTTCTAAGCCCGATAAACTTGCGCCTGTAGAGATAACGTCGTCAACTATAACTACTTTTTTGCCTTTAATAAGTTCGGCGTCGTCTTGAGAAAGATATAAATGTTGTTCTTTTCCCGTAGTAATCGAACTGTCTATTACAACATCCAATCCGTCTTGCATATAAAGTTTTTTGCTTTTCCTGGCAACGGCGTATCTCGGTTGATTTAATTCTCTTGCAATAACGTGCGTTAATTGTAGTCCTTTAGATTCCGCCGTAATTAAAGCGTCGCATTCGGGAATAAGTTTTGCAAGCTTTTTACCGCAATGTTCGGTTAATTCGCTGTGTCCGTGCAAATTAAAAAAACAAATAGAAATTCCGCTCGGGAGTTTCATTACGGGAAGTTTTGCTTTATATCCGTCTAAATCTACTTCGTAGTATCTCATTTTTTATTCTCCTATCAAGTTCGTTTATTACAAACGAATATATTATAGCATTTTTTTTGCGAAAATATCAACTAATTTTAAACGAAAAAAAATTCTATTTTAAATTAAGGCTTGCATATACTTTACAAGAAACAAGCTGAAAAGGAGATATTAATGAAAGCACACTCTTTAAGTATAGCTTCTTGCGAAAAAAAATACCTTTCGGGAGCAAACGGTTTAAGTAAAGCGGAAGTAAATCGTTCAAGAGAAATAAACGGCAGTAACGTTTTAAGCGAAAAAAAGCAAAAAAGTCTGTTTAAAAAAATATTGTCGGCGTTATCCGACCCTATGCTCGTAATTTTAGAGTTTGCCTTAATTATAACATTAGGCATAAATTTAGGGAAATATTTTAAAAATAAAGAAGCCGATTTTATAGAGTGTTTGGGAATAGGTTTTTCTATTTTAATTAGCGTAAGCTTAACGGTTTTTATGGAAGGAAGAAGTCAAAAAGCCTTTAAACTATTAAATAGATTATACGAAAAAACCACAGTAAAAGTAATAAGAGAAGGCAAAAACGAGATAATCTCACGGGAAGAAGTCGTTGTGGGGGATAGAGTAATTCTTGCTACTGGCGATAAAATATGCGCGGACGGCAGACTTGTAAAAAGTAAATCTCTTTCGGTAGACGAGTCGGCTTTAACGGGAGAAAGCGATTCCGTAAGAAAAGACGCGGAAACCGTTTTGCCTGAAAGGACTTTGCTCGCGGAAAGGTATAACTGCGTATATAGCGGAACTCTGGTCGTAACGGGAAACGGAGAAATGATTGTAACAAGCGTAGGCGATAAAACTCAAATGGGAGAAATTGCTTCCGAATTACAAATTAAGAACTGCGTTTCCGCCCCGCTTAACGATAAACTTACCAAATTAAGCCGTTCTATTACCATAATGGGAATAGTATGCGCGTTTTTCGTTTTCGTTTTATCGGTTATAAAACTTGCGGTTAATAAAGAACTAATATTTTCAAACGTTTCCGACTGCTTTGTAAACGCTATCGTATTAATAGTCGCCTCCGTGCCGGAAGGATTGCCGGCAACGGTTGCGGTATCTTTAACGCTAAACGTAGTAAAACTTTCTAAATCAAATGCGTTAATAAAAAAAATGGTCGCCACCGAAACAGTGGGTTGCGTAAGCGTTATTTGTTCCGATAAAACCGGTACGCTTACTCAAAATAAAATGACGTGCGAAAAAATAATTTGCAAGCAGGAAAACAAATCTTTTATAGCGGAAAACGTAAAATTTAATTCTACGGTCAAAGAAATGGTAAAAGACGGGAAAACGGTTTTAGAAGGTTCTCCTACCGAAAAAGCCTTGGTAACGTATTTTAAAGATTTCGATTTTAAAGGAGAACTTATAAGCTCCACGCCGTTTTCTTCGGATACTAAATATACTTCCGCAACGGTTAAAAAGGGGAGTTTAATAATAACTTACTTTAAAGGCGCGCCCGAAAAGATAGTAGAAATGTGCGTTTTAAACGATTATGAAAAGAAAAAAATATTAGAAGAAATTGCGATAAATCAAAAAAAAGGCAAAAGATGCATTGCGTTTGCGCATAAAGAAGAAACTACCTTTTTCGACGGTTACGCTTGCATTTCCGACCCCGTAAGAAAAGACGTAAAAAAAGCCGTTAACGAATGTATTGGCGCGGGAATCAAGGTAAAAATCCTAACGGGCGATAACTATTTAACCGCTTGCGCAGTTGCGGAAGAATTAGGTTTAAACACCTATAACGGCGTGTTAAACGCCGAACAAGTGGAAGAAATGAGCGACGAAAAACTTAAAAGCGAGTTAGACAAAGTAAACGTAATAGCTCGTTCCACCCCTATGATTAAGCTTAGAATAGTAAGGTTATTAAAGGAAATGGGAGAAGTGGTTGCCGTCACGGGCGACGGTATTAACGACGCCCCAGCAATGAAACAAGCCGACATAGGTATAGCTATGGGTAGCGGAGAAGAAATTACCAAAGAAGCGGGCGACGTAATTTTGCTTGACGACAGCTTTTCTACTATCGTAAAAGCTATAGCGTTCGGGCGGAGCGTTTACAAAAATTTTCAACGCTTTATTATGTTTCAGTTAACGGTAAATATATCAGCCGTTTCGGTAATTTTAATTTGTTCGCTTTTAGGACTCGATTCTCCGTTTACGTCCATGCAACTACTATGGCTAAACGTAATTATGGACGGTCCGCCCGCATTGTCGCTTTCGCTTGAAGGGGTAAGGGAAGAATATATGCAATATCCGCCCGTTAAACGAAGCGCTGGAATTATAAATAAAAGGATACTTTCGAAAGTTATAATTAACGCGGGGATAATAGGTTTTGTGGTGTTGTATCAATATTCTACCAACTTTTTAAACGTAAACGTAACCGTATTAAAAGCCGTAGCGTTCACATTATTTGCGTTTATGAATATATTTAACGCGTTTAATTGCAAGGAACTAGGAACGGAAAGCGTAATAAAAAACTTTTTTTCAAACAAACTAATGGTAGCGTCTATGGGAATTGCTATGGCGTTACAATTTGTAATCACAGAGTTCACGGGCGTATTTTCTCCCGAAAAATTAGGATTTAAAACGTGGGGGAAAATTATAGGAATTTCTTTAACGCTTATTTTAATAAACGAGCTTTATAAAACCGCGTATAGAATTATCAAAAAAAATATCCAAAATTTACATAAAAAAAGATATTATGAAAAGACGGGGGAAAGAGCAAACTGAATATATGAGTTTTATAAGAATTTCAGACGGCGGAAACGGCGAAAATATGTTTTACCTATATAATCAGCTAAATCCGATAGTTACAAGACTCGGCGGAAAAGCCGAAATAGAGTGTGGAAAGATAAACGTTTTAAATATAGACGTAGACAAATCTTACGCGGGTTTCGTAAGGGCGGAAGCGGAAGACAAAATCGCGGACGTTATAACGGTAAATTATAAATATAAATTTTTCACACAGCGTATAAAGACTAAGGGGTTAGAAAATTTTGAAAAAGAACTTTTAATGTGCGCTTTAATATGCGCGGATTTAGAAGAAGATAAGCGTTACGTGTGCGCAAAAATGGCGTTGTGCGAAGAATATTCCATAAACGGAACGTTTAATTTTCGTATGAATCCTTTAAAGAGAAAATGGGAAGAAATTACGGGTTACATTCCCGCTTATTTCAATTCCGAGCAATTAAGGGAATTTATAATATATATATTGAAAGAAAAAAAGGGTAAAAAAGTTTATATCGA
>CAJMEI010000133.1 GCA_905212395.1 uncultured Christensenella sp.
AATAAGTAATTTAAACGTAGCGCCTATGTTAAGTGAAACAAGGATAGTATGCACGTGCGAATTTTATTTAGAGGACAAAAAAAATAAGCTTTCGGACTTTTTAAACGGAGATTTAGATTCGGTTCTTGTTATATCGAATTTTAAAAAGTCGGCGATACTTGAAAAATTGCCGATTGAAGTAGTCGAATGTGAAAAAAACGAGAAATTTTGTAAAAAATTTATATCGTCGTATTTTGCAAAAGCGGGAATTTCCGCAAACGAAGAATGTGTAAATTTAATTTGCGATTACACTAGCGCGGATATGTATAAAATTTCTACCGAAATAGAAAAAATATCGGCTTTTTGTCAAAAAAAAGGCGTGGTTGAAATTTGCGACGTAGAAAATTTGGTAAATAAAGATACCGATTATAAAATATATGAACTTACCGATTATATAGCGAATAAAAAAACCGATAAAGCGTATAAAGTTTTATTCGATATGCTAAATAAAAACGAACCTTTGCAAAGGCTTTTTATTTCGATATATAATCATTTTAAAAGGTTGTTTTATTGCAAATTAAACGGTAAAAACGTAGACGAATTGGTGGAAATTTTAGGTGTAAAAGAATACGCCGTAAAAAAGACGGTGGCGCTTGCAAATAAATTTTCGGCTAAAACGCTAAAGGAAATAAACGATAGATTTTTTCTTTACGATAAATCAGTTAAAAGCGGAAAGCTTGACATAGAAGAAGCGTTGTGGTTGTCGGTTTTTTCCGTTATGGTTAAGTAGTTTTCCTTACAGTTATAAATCGTAATAAAAAAAATAACGAAAAACGCTTTATTTTATATAATAAAGAGTGTATAATATATAAATAAGCAAAAGAATAACGGAGGTAATATGGGGGAAATATCGCAAGCAATTAAAACGGCGTTTTCGGGCTTTGGAGCGATGAAAGCGGTAGAAATCGTTTTAATGGTTATTTTGTTTTTCTGCATAATACAATTTTTAATAGGAAATAAAGCATACGTTTTACTTGCAATATTTTTAATTTTTATAGCGGGTTTTGCATTTATTTCGGTAAAGAACAACGCCGGTAAAATTTACTTTTTTATTTCGGTATGCTGTTTTATACTTTTTATCGCGGTGCTTTATTCAAAAGAGATGAAAAGAGATTTTTGGGGGCTATCGCTAATAAGTAAAGAAAATAAGCTTTTTAAAAACGATAAGTCTAACGCCACGAAAAGCGCGGGCGAATGTATTGACGAAATAATAATTTCTCTGCAAAATATGTCTAAAAACAACGTAGGCGCGTTGATAATTTTATCCGATAACAATATGCCTTCCAGCATTTTAGAGAGCGGTGTTTTAATAAATAGCGAAATTTCCAGCGAACTTATCGAAAGTATATTTTTTCCGAAAACGCCTTTGCACGACGGCGCTATGATAATTAAAGGAAAAGAAATAAAATACGCGGGCTGTTTTTTACCGTTATCTCAACAAGTTAGTATTCCTAAAGACTTGGGAACAAGGCATAGAGCGGGAATAGGCATAACGGAAACGATTAACGTAGTGTCTATTATCGTTTCGGAAGAAAACGGAATAATAAGTATAGCTAAGGGCGGAAAAATAGAAAGGTACGCCGATAGCGATAAATTAAGGGAAGTTTTATCTAACTATTACAGATTGGAACTTATTTCGGAGAGATAATTATGGTACGCAAGAATAATCAAAACAAGTTAAACAATTTTTTAAAGGTATTTTTTACGACGATTTTAACGATTGCGGTAACTTTTATCGCTTTCGTAACGATAAACAATTAAAGGAAAAGAGGCATTTATGAAGGTATGTAAATTTGGCGGAACGTCTATGGCGACTCCGCAATCCATCAGGCAAGTAGCGGATATAATAAAATCCGATAAAGAAAGAAGATTTATAATCGTTTCCGCAGCGGGTAAAAGATTTAAAGAAGATATAAAAGTAACCGATATTTTATACGGTTGCTTTTACGCTGTTAGGGACACGGGAACTTGCGCGAAGGCGTTTGCGCCCATTAAAGAAAGATACGCCGAAATAGTTAAAGAATTGAACGTAGATTTAGACGTTCAAGACTTTTTCGATTCGATAGAGCAGGAAATAGACAAAGAGTGTTCTTTAGATTTCACTTTGTCTAGGGGCGAATACATTTCTGCGGTAATTATGTCTAAAGTTTTAGGATATAATTTCGTTGACAGCGCAGGATTAATAAGATTTGCAAGTAACGGAAATTTAAACGCCGAATACACTAACGATATGGTTTCCATAGAGCTTGAAAATTTAGAAAACGCGGTAATTCCGGGATTTTACGGTAAAGACGTATACGGGAAAATTAAAACCTTTTCAAGAGGCGGAAGCGATATAACGGGAAGTATAATCGCTCGCGGAGTAAAGGCGGACGTTTATGAAAACTGGACGGACGTAAGCGGATTTTTAGCTTGTGACCCTAGAATTGTAAACAATCCCGTGTCTATTTCTCAATTAACTTACGCTGAAATCAGAGAGCTTTCTTATATGGGAGCTATGGTATTGCATACCGATTCTATATTACCTGCTCAAAAGGGAAATATCCCGATTAACATAAAAAACACGTTCCGTCCGCAAGACGAAGGGACTTTAATAGTGCCGAGAGAAAAATACACTCCGCAAGACTTGCCCGTTACGGGAATAGCGGGTAAAAAGAATTTCTCAGTTATAACGCTTGAAAAATCTATGATGAATACGGAAGTCGGTTTTTTAAGAAAAGTTTTAACCGTATTTGAAAATTTCGGAATTTCGATTGAACACATTCCTACGGGAATAGACACGCTTTCTATCGTCGTTTCAAGCGAATCCGTTAAAAACGGCGTATTAAACGAACTTGTTTGTGGTTTAAGAGAAACCGTACAACCCGACTTTTTATCCGTTGTAGAAAACGTTGCTTTAATTGCGACCGTCGGACACGGAATTTCGGGTAAAACGGGAATGGCGTCAAGACTTTTCAAATCGCTTGCAGACAATAATATAAACTTAAAGTTGATAGACCAAGGCTCTAGCGAACTTAATATAATTATCGGCGTAGATAATTGTGACTTTGAAAATAGCGTAAGGGCAATTTATAAGGAATTTTTTGCATAAAGCGGGTTAAAAGATGAAAGACGTATTTTTAAAAAAACTTATATACGTTGCGAGTTATTTTTTCTTTGCGTTGTTTATGGAATTTATAACTTTCAACGTTATGGGTTTAGGCGTATTTGCGGAATATTATTGGTTCGATTTAATGTTTGTCGCGCTTATTGCCATGTTTATTTTTATAATACCTTCTTTTGTGGCGGAAGCGATAATTATTATGGCGCTTCTTGCTTTGCAGGCAACGCTGAGTTTTGTTAATCAAGCAATGAATAACGATTCTATGTTGCACGTCGTTTTCACTTTCAGCGATATTTTTTCTACTTCTGCAGTAGCCGGCGTTTTTTCAAACGATTACGTTTCGTGGCCGTTTTTAATCGCGCTTATTATGATGCTTTTGGGAGAATTGTTTTTACTTTTATTTTTAAGAAGAATAAGGGTTAAAGCGATTGTAAAATTCAGAGTTTTGGCGTTTTTTGTAATATTCTTTATGAGTTGCGAAATGCTTTTAGGTTCGTTTTACGGTATAGCCTGCGCTAAACTTTATTCTCCCTCAAAGGAAGATTCGGCTTACTTTTTTAAGGACGACAAAAAACTTTACGAAGATATGGAATACGCTTTTAAAGTAAAAGCGTTTAAAAGGTTTGGAACGTTTGCGTTTTATTATAGAAATTT
>CAJMEI010000134.1 GCA_905212395.1 uncultured Christensenella sp.
TTGATTTAAACGATAAAAATTTATTGTATAAAATTATATTTTTATATTTCGAATGTAAAAAGGCGGGATATAAAAAGCAGTTAAAAGATTTAAAGAGAAAATATAAAGAGTATTATAATTCAAAAAATACTTCTTTTAATAAAAAGGATAAATTTAGGTTAAGACTTTTTAAAATTTGTCCTTGGGCTTATAGAGTAATAACGGAAACGAATAGGAGAATAAAATGTCGCAAAAAATAAGCGTTATTATTCCCGTATATAACGTAGAAAAATATTTATGCGCGTGCGTTAATTCGGTTATAAATCAAACCTATAAAAATTTAGAAATTATTTTAGTTGACGACGGTTCTACGGATAGTAGCGGAGAAATTTGCGAAAATTTAGCTAAAAAAGACGAGAGAATAAAAGTTTTTCATAAGCAAAATGGGGGACTATCGTCGGCAAGAAATTACGGACTAGATAAAAAAATCGGAGATTACGTTTTCTTTTTAGATTCCGACGACTTTATAGACAAAACTTGTTTGGAAAAGCTTTTGACTTTAAGCGAGCAGACATCGGCGGAAATAGTTTCTTGTTTGACTAAACGTTTTAAAAACGAAGATGAAATTACTGAAAGTGCAAGCGCTTTTCAAGCGGAAACCGAAGAATTTTCTAGGGTAGAAATACTTGAAAACACTTTTAAGAAAACGGATAATTATTACGTTATTTCTTGCGCTAAATTATTTAAGTCTAATTTATTTTCTTCTTTAAGATTTACGGAAGGCGTTATTCACGAAGACGAGTTTATTTGCCACAGGTTATACGGGCAAATAAATAAATTTGTTTTATTAAAAGAAGAACTTTATTTTTATAGGGAAAATCCTTGTTCTATAACGGGAGTAAAATACAATATAAAGCGTCCTGACTATTTGCTTGCTTTAAAGGATAGAGTAGAATATTTTAAACAATATTTTCCAAAGCTATATATAGACTTTTCTTTATTTTTTGCTTATCGCGCCATAGATTTATATTTCGAAGTCCCTAAAATAAAAGAAAAAAAAGCAATTCAAAAAAGGATAAAAAACATATACAAATACGCCTATAAGTTGGTAAAAGGCATAAAAACGCCTTCTCAAAAAAGATTTAAAGCGTTTTTAATAAGTCCGTGGATATATAAAAAGGTGTTTAAAAAATGACCGTAAGCGTAATAATTGCAATATATAATTGCGAAAAGTTTTTGGCAAATCTACTTTGTAACATAAAAAACCAAACGTTTAAAGATTTTGAAGTAATATTTATAAATGATTCTTCCACCGATAAATCTTTGCAAATTTTAGAAGAATTTTGTAAAAACGACGAAAGATTTTTTGTTTATACAAAAGAACATAAAGGGGTATCATCCGCAAGAAATTTTGGACTAGAAAAAGCCAAAGGCAAATACGTTGTTTTTTGGGACGGCGACGACGAAGTTTCCCCGTTCTTTTTAGAAAAAATGCTTTCTAGTTGCAAAGACGATTATTTAACAATTTGCGGTTTTAATTACAACTTAAACGGTAACGTGGATATAAAAGTTTATTCCGAAAACGCTTTTGATAAACTAACTAAAAACGAAATAAATTTAATTCAAGATAAATGGTTGTTTAACACTTTATGGAATAAGATTTTTTTAAGGGAAGTTATACAAAAAAATTCCGTTTGTTTCGACGAAAGTTTTTCGCTTGGGGAAGATACGGATTTCGTTTTAAAGTACTCTAAAAACGTAAAAGGATTTTATATTTTAAACGAACCTTTATATACGTATTTTACAAGAAGTATAAATGCGTCTTGTAAATATCACGAAACGTTTTTACAGTCGACCGTAAAAAGAAACGAACTAATAAAAGAAAATTTAGACGAAAGTTTAGACGATTATAGACAAAAGCTGGAAACGGCTTGCAAAGTTGAATACGTTGAGCTTGTAGGTGCGCTTTGGCATTATTGCAAGTTTTACAAATTAAATAAAAGAATAAGGTTTAATTTAAAAAAACTTTGGAAATTTTAAACAAAAAGAAAAGGCTGATAAAACTTAACGTGTTTTTAAGGTTTACTATAAAATTAAAAAGCGTATTTTTAACGAGAATTTATTATAAAATTTTAACGAAAAAAAGGAATGAACGATGAACGTATTAGTTACTGGAGCAAACGGGTTTTTAGGTAAAAATTTAATAGAAAATTTAAAAGCCGTAAGGGACGGAAAGAGTAAAGTTTTTGAAAAAACCGATATAAATATTTTGTCTTACGATATAAATAATTCGGAAGAAGATTTAAAGGAGTTTTGCAAGCAAGCCGATTTTGTGTATCACTTGGCGGGGGTAAACAGACCTAAGGATAAATCCGAATTTTATAGCGGGAATTCCGATTTAACTTTAAAAATGTTAAATCTTTTATCAATAGCAAAAAAACCGCCCGTTATGATTTCTTCTTCTATTTGGGCGGAAACGGATAACGACTACGGCAAAAGTAAACGAATGGCGGAAAATTACGTTTTCGAATATTCTAAAACGAACGAAGTAAAATGTTTCGTATACCGTTTTACAAATTTATTCGGAAAGTGGGCAAGACCTTCTTATAACAGCGTAGTTGCAACGTTTTGCAATAACGTCGCTTTAAATATTCCTATAACCGTAAATGATGAAAACGCATTGTTAAAGTTGAATTACATAGACGACGTAGTTTATGAACTTATAGGGGCTCTTTTTGGTAAAGAAACGAGGCTTGAAAACGGTTTTTGTACTGTTAAAAAAATGCATACGGTAACTGTAGGAAAACTTGCGGAAATAATTAAATCTTTTAAAAATGCCACCAGATTTCCCGATTGTCAGGACGAGCTTATTAAGGATTTATATTCTACTTATTTATCTTACTTGCCTGAAAACGATTTAAAAAAAATCGAAATAACCCATAGTGACGACAGAGGTTCTTTTACAGAAATATTTAAAAGCAACAGCGGAGAACAAGTTTCTTTAAACATAGTGAAAAAGGGAAAGGTTAAGGGGAATCACTGGCATAATACGAAAGTTGAAAGATTTACCATAATTAAAGGTATGGGTATTATAAGATTAAGAAAACTAGGAGACGATAAGGTTTTTGAATATAGAAATAAGCCGGGGGAAATATTAAGCGTTGATATTCCGGCAGGAACGACGCATAATATGGAAAATTTAGGAGAAGAAGATTTAGAAGTATTAATATGGTGTAACGAGCCTTTAAATCCTTATAATCCCGATACGTTTTTTGAGGAGGTTTAAAAAATGCTTAAAAAAATATATAAGAAATACATTGAGCGTAAAAGAAGCCGTTTCAGAAAAAAATTGCAATCTAAATTGATAAACGAAAATTTTTCTTTAATAACTAATAATTGCGACGGGGGGGTAATTTATAATCATTTAGGATTAAAGTTTTTATCGCCTACGGTAAATCTTTATATTAAAGACGAAGATTACGTTTTATTTTGCGAAAATTTACGCGATTTTTTAATAAACGGAGAATTAAAAGAAATTAAAAGCGAATTTGATTATCCCGTAGGAGAACTTAGTTGCGAAAAAGGTATTGTAAAAATATATTTTATGCATTATAATAGTTTTGAAGAAGCGAAACAAAAATGGTTCGAGCGTACTAAAAGGGTAAATTTTGACAATTTATATTTTCTTTACGAAGTAACGGACGTTGTAGACGAAAATTTAATTAAAAGATTTTCAGAAATACAAACGGGCAAAAAGGCTATTATTAC
>CAJMEI010000135.1 GCA_905212395.1 uncultured Christensenella sp.
AAATTTTATTTTGATAGGGCTAGCTTTAAAGCGTGGGTTCTTCTTTTCCTTCCGATTGTTCTTTTTCTAGCTCTTCTATAAGCTCTTTGTTTCTTTCAGGATAAGCGGAAAGCATAGGTTCTACTTTTATTCCTTTTTTACGGTCAAAATAGTTTTTTGTTATCTTTAAAATTGTTCCGCTACATAGTATTAAGCCTATTAAGTTGGGAAGAGCCATTAATGCATTAAACATATCGTCTAAATTCCATACTAAATCGCTTTTTGAAATTGCTCCGACAAAAATCAATGAGATAAATAATACTTTAAAAATCAAGATTCCTAGTTTTCCTTTCGTTTCAAACAAAAAACCTGCCGCTTTTTCTCCATAATAAGACCAAGCAATAATTGTCGTAAAAGCAAACAGAGGTAAAATTGTTGCAAAAATAATTTTACCAACCGTTCCGAAACTAGACGTAAACGCTAAATTTGCAACGGCATTTTTGTCAACGCCGGCATTGGCGGAAATATCTGAAAAATTAATAGCTCCGCCTTTCTTTGCGACGCATAAAAGGGTAACTGCCGTTAAAGTACAAATAACAAAAGTGTCAAAAAAGATTTCCACAATTCCCCATAGTCCTTGTTTAACAGGCTCTTTGGTGTCGGAAGCCGAGTGCGCTATAACGGAAGAGCCAAGACCTGCTTCGTTAGAAAATACGCCTCTTGCGCAACCGAATCTCATGGCTTTCATAATAGTGTAACCGAATAAGCCTCCCCCAAAAGCTTTTAAAGAAAAGGCAGATTTAAAAATTAAGGCTACTGCACTCGGTAAAACGGTAATATTCATAATCATTATAATAATAGCACAAATAATAAATAATAAAGCCATAAACGGAACGACTAAAGAAGCAAATTTACCTATTCTTTTAATACCGCCAAGTACAATCAATAAAACTATAACGGTTATTATTGCTCCCACTACGTATCCTATAATTTTTTTCTGTTTGCTATTATTTGTTATTGAAGATTGTAAAATACCCGATATTGAGTTAGCTTGAACCATGCCCATACCAAGAGCTGCAAGCATACAGCAAACTGCAAAAATAGCGCCAAGCCAAGGAAGTTTAGCTCCTTCTTTTAAGTAGTACATAGGTCCGCCTGCAACGTTGCCGTTTTTATCTTTTTTGCGATAATAAATACCTAAAACGTTTTCGCAATAGTTTGTAAACATACCGAAAAAAGCAGAAACCCACATCCAGAAAACAGCTCCCGGACCTCCGGAAAGCATTGCGCCTGCAACGCCGACTATATTTCCAGTACCTACCGTTCCCGAAATAGCCGTTGAAAAAGCTTCAAACTGAGAGATGGTTTTTTTGTTTTTGTTTTTAGTTTTATTCGGTTTTGCTATTGCTTTTATAGTCGGATAAAGCGTTTCTTTATGCGCTTCGTGGAATTTTCTTACCTGCATAAACTTGGAACGTATTGTCAGAAATATTCCGGTTCCGAGTATTGCAACGACCATGGGAATTCCCCATAAAATATTGTCGTTAATCCATAAGATAATTTTGTTTAAAGTATCCATATTTACTCCTTTGTAACAAAAAAAGAACTTGACAATAAATCAAGTTCTCCGAAAAAAATACCATTATAATACTATGGCTCCATACTTTTACCTGAGAGATTAAAAGGAAAACCCTTTCTTGCCCCTTCGGTACTCGTAACCGAGATTCTCCGGAGTGTTGTCCAATCACAGTTCTAAATATTAGTTCTGCGTCTTCTCACAACGGGAAATATTATATACTTTTTTTTGTGTTTTTGCAACAGATTTCAAATTTTTTTTAGAAAACGGCAATATTTTTATAAAATACCGCCTTTTGCAACGTGTAAAAGGCGGTAAAATGTTTATTGTTTTAAAACTCCAAACAAAAATAAAATATATAATTAGTTTAAAAGTTTGTTCAATTGTTTTTGATAGTCGTCTTGTTATTTTTTTCAAAATATTTTTTATTAGCTTTAAATAGACCAATATTTTTTTGCAAACGGGGAATACTAGGCTGCTAAAACTGTTGTGGAAAAAATGTATTAGTTTACCGTTTTGCAGAACAGTCTATTATGTATTTAGAATCTTATTGACTTGTTTTTTCTAATAACGAGATATTAGAAATTTCATAGCCCAACTGCCAAAAGCCCATATCAATTAGTTTCATATCGGGGTATTGAATGATATCGTTTATTAAAAATTTGTTTTTGCATTCTTTAAATAGGGTGTCATTGTCGTTATAAAATTGAATTATTTTTTCTAGTGATTTTTTATTAAATATTCCCGTTGAAACGTTATACTTTTTTATTGCATTAATAAAAAATCTATCATATGCCGGCACGCATCCAAGTGTGCCTAGCAATATTTTGGATATTAGTGTAGAAGACAACTCTTTAACGGGGTTATTGTTTTTATTTTCAGTTTTATTATAGTATACAGTTCTTTTATCGTCATAATAATTTCTTAACTCGTCTACTAAATCAAACAGTAAATCTAAATTTTTAGATATAGATAAATCACTGCAACTAATTCCGCAAAGTACGTCGTATTTTTTATTTAAAATAATTTTTACGGCGTCAACGTGTATTTTATAATCGTAGTAAATAAGAAAAGAAGAACCCCTATACATTCCCCAACTAGCAAGGTAAAACGCTAATTGTAATGCTAAATAGTCGTAATCTTTTTCTTCTCCTCTAGCCCAATAAAAACAATAATAGCAATGTTCCCAAGATTTATATCTCGTTTTTTTGTTTACTTCATTATAAAAATCATCTATTTTTTTTATTATATCTTGTGCCGAAAATTCCATTTATGTATATCTCTCTTTCGCGATATTTATATTCTTAATAATTTTTTCTCTTAATTGTATAGGTTCGATAATTTCTACGTTATTTAAGTATTGCATTGTCCAATATTCCATTGCATTTACACTTGCTTTAAAAGAAACTTTATACTTGTTTTTTTCATTAACAATTGATATATCAAACCCAAACCAATCTATTAGTTGGTCTATCATCCACTCTTCCGTTAATAGAATAATTTTTTGTGGAGTGTCAGTAAACATATAAGGAAATGCAGAAGAAAGTTCTTTATAGTTAATACCGTTTTTATATTCTTTTAGCGAACGGATATTTGTTGAATTAATGTCTGTTAATTCTATATTTGTAATTTTATCCAGCCTGTAATGACCGATATTGTGCCATTTTTCATTTATAGCCATTAAAAAATAGCGTTGATTATGAAGAATTAATTGACAAGCACTAGCATAATGCGTAGTGGTTTTATGGAGTTTTTTATCTGAACCATATTTATTATAATCGAATTTAATTTGTTTACGTTTTTCAATAGATTCGTCTATTATTTCTATATTATAAAATAAAGAAGCGTTATCCGTTTTGTTCCAATCGTTTATAGAATAAACGTTTTTAATACAAGTTTTAAAATACTTGTTTGATAAGTTGGAAAGCTTATTTATTAAGTCTTTTGAGTGTTTTGCGGAAATATGTTTGCTAGATAAAACACTGTCTATAAGTAGTTTTAATTCCGAATCCTCAAATAATCTTTCTACCAAATAAGAACCGTTTTTTGTTGTTTCTATTTCATATCCTGCTTCTTTTAATAAAGAAATATTGCGACCTACTGCTTTTCTTTCTATTTCAATGCCATAATCTAAATTTAATAGGTTTACGATTTCGC
>CAJMEI010000136.1 GCA_905212395.1 uncultured Christensenella sp.
AATATATAAAAAAGGGATGAAAAAGACAGATATAAGTTTTTGAAACAGAGAGAAACGTTCGTAGGCTGAAAAACGTATCCGAAAAAAGGCTTATATTATTCACTTTGGAGCTGTGCGCCGAACTAACAGTAAGCGTTACCGGTCGTTCCGTAATACCGTAAAGAAGAAAAAAAATAGGTGGTACCGTGGAGATAATTCGCCCTATTGAGTGCGAATTATTTTTTTGCCGTCTATAAGGAGAAAACATGTTAGAAATTATCGAGCAAATCAGAAACGAAGTCAAAGCAAAATTGCAACAAGGGCAAGACGCGAAAGAGCTAGCCGAAAGTAAGTCTGCGTATTTAGGTAAAAACGGAAAAATAACGGGACTACTTAAAAATATGAAAGATTTAGCGCCGGAAGACCGTCCGAAAGCGGGAAAACTCTTTAACGATTTAAGAAAAGAGGTAGAAGCGTTGTTTGCGCAGGTAGAAGAAAAGTTGGCGTTAATGGTAAAAGAAAAAAAGCTTGAAAAAGAAAAAATTGACGTTACTTTACCTACTAAAAAGCTTATCAACGGAAAGCACCCCATAACTTTAATAAAAAACGAAATAATAGATACTTTCGTAGGAATGGGATTTTCTATTTTCGAAGGTCCTGAAATAGAACTTGATAAATATAATTTCCAAAAATTAAATATACCCAAAGACCACCCCGCAAGAGATATGCAAGATACTTTTTACGTTTCGGATAACGTAGTTCTTCGTACGCAAACTTCGGCAGGGCAAGTAAGAGTAATGGAAAATCAAGCTCCGCCTCTTAAAATTTTAAGTCCGGGAAGGGTATTCCGTAGCGATAGCGACGCAAGCCATTCGCCTATGTTTCATCAAATGGAAGGTTTGGTGGTAGATAAAAACGTTACCTTATGCGATTTAAAGGGAATGTTAGAAGAATTTTTAAGTAAAATCTTTAACGGTAAGGTAAAAACGAGATTTCGTCCTTCCTACTTCCCGTTTACCGAACCTAGCGTAGAAGTAGACGTTAGCTGTTTCGAATGTGGCGGAGTAGGTTGTCCGCTTTGCAAAAAAACGGGTTGGATAGAAGTCTTAGGCGCAGGAATGGTCAACAGAAAGGTTTTAGAAGGTTGTAATATCGACCCCGACGTATTCAGCGGTTTTGCATTCGGAATAGGAATCGAAAGAATTGCAATGCTTAAATATCAAATCCCCGATATAAGGCTTTTCTTTGAAAACGATATAAGATTTTTAAAACAATTCAAGTAAGGAGAAAAGAAAATGAAAATTTCATTAGAATGGTTAAACGAATACGTCAATTTAGACGGAGTAAGCGTAGAAGAACTTAAAAACGGGCTTTTCTCCTGTGGGTTCGAAGTAGAAGAAGTAATAGAAATAGGCAACGTAGAAAAAGTTGTAACTTGTAAAATTTTATCAATAGAAAAACATCCCGACGCGGACAAATTGTCAATTACCCAAGTAGACGCGGGAAGTTACGGAAAATTACAAATAGTAACCAACGGTAAAAACATAAAAGTAGGCGATATAGTTCCCGTTTCTTTGGACGGAGCAGTCCTTGCCGACGGAACTAAAATCAAAAAAGGTAAAATTCGCGGAATCGAATCCGACGGAATGTTTTGCGGTGGAGAAGAACTCGGTATTAACGGCGACCAGTACGAAGGCGCAGACGAAAATTGTATTTTAGTTTTAAGGGAAGAATATCCCTTAGGCGAAGAAGTAACCAAAGCCTTAGGCGTAAAAGATACTATTTTAGATATTTCTTTAACGGCAAATCGTCCCGATTGTATGTCGGTAATAGGTATTGCAAAAGAAGTTGCTTGTTTGTTAAATCGTCCGTTTATCGCGCCTAAATTATATGAAAATATCGTTTTAGGGGACGAAGTAAAAGTAGACGTTTTATCTCCCGATTTATGTCCTTTATACTTAGCTTCCAAAGTTACGGATATTAAACTTGGCGAATCGCCTAAATGGATGAAAAAAAGGCTTGCAAGCGTAGGAATTAGAAGTATAAATAACGTTGTAGATATAACCAACTACGTTTTAACCGAAATAGGACAACCTATGCACGCTTTTGACTACGACAATTTAAAGGAAAATAAAATAATCGTCAGAAGGGCTGAAAACGGCGAAAAAATCGTAACGTTAGACGAAAAGGAATTCGAATTAAATAACGATAACCTAGTTATATGCGACGCCGAAAAGCCTTGTTGTTTAGCGGGCGTTATGGGCGGACTTAACAGCGGAATAAACGATAATACAAGCGTTTTGGTATTTGAAAGTGCGAAATTTAAAAGAGATAACATTAGAAAAACGTCAAGAAAATTAGGTCAGCGTTCTGATTCGTCTGCGCGTTTCGAAAAAGGCGTAGACGCGTATACCACTAAAACGGGTATGGCAAGGGCGTTATATTTAATCGATTTATTAAAATGCGGTAAAGTAAGCGGAATCGTAAACGAAAAAAATTTCGTTTCGCAAGAGCAAAAAACCATTACTACCACTTTTAAAAAAATCAACGCGATTTTGGGAATAGAAGTTCCGCAAGAAAGAAGCGTTGAAATATTAAATAATCTTAACTTTAATTGCAAAGTAGAAGGAGATAATTTAACCGTCGTCGTTCCGCCTTATAGAGAAGACGTAGAATCTTTCCCCGATTTAGCAGAAGAAATTATTCGTTTTTACGGTTACGACCATATCACGCCGACGCTTTTAACAAACGCAAGCGTTACGGCGGGCGGTTTAACGGATAGACAGAAACGTTTAAACGATATAAAGCAAATGCTTTTTGACGAAGGTTATTGCGAAACGGTTACTTACTCGTTTATAGGTAAAAAAGATTTCGATGCTTTTTCGCTTGACGATTCGTCTGCAATTAAGCTAATAAACCCGTTAGGGGAAGATTTAAGCTTAATGAGAACGTCTTTAATTCCGTCTATCGTTAATATTGCAAAGAACAATATAAATAAAATGAATTATGACGGAAGACTTTACGAGCTTGCAAGCGTTTATATTCCCACCGATAATGAATTGCCGATTGAGAAAACAACGCTCGTTATGGCAATTTTCGGCGAAAAAGAAAACTTTTTCACGTTAAAAGATACGGTTGAAAAAGTATTTGCGCATTTTAACGTTTCAACGGAAAGAAAATATACTTACGGCGAAACTCCTTATTTGCATAAAACGAGAAACGCCGATATTACGGTAGGAAAGACTAAAATAGGCGTTATAGGTCAAATTTCGCCTGAAGTAGCTAAAACGATTGACTTATCCAAAGAAGTTTACGTTGCCGAATTAGACGTAGAAGCTATGTTTAGTTTAAGCGGAAAACCCGTAAAATTCAGAGCTTTCGGAAAATATCCTAAATCTGAAAGAGATTTAGCTTTGGTTATGGATAAAAACGTTACAAATCAACAAGTAATAGACGCAATTAGACAATCGGGAATTAAAGATTTAAAGGAAATAGAGTTATTCGACGTTTACGAAGGCGATAAAATCGAACAAGGCAAAAAGAGCTTGGCGTACCACTTGACGTTCTCGTCTAACGAAAAAACTTTAAGTTTTGAAGAAGTTGAACAATTTGTCGCTAAAATTTTAAAGAATTTAGAGAAAAAAGGAATTTCTTTAAGAAGTTAGTTTAAGTTTTTAACGATTAAGTTTAAAAAAATTACAATATAAATTTAA
>CAJMEI010000137.1 GCA_905212395.1 uncultured Christensenella sp.
CATTTTTAAATTTTTTTAGTGCTAGCTGAAAATAAAATCGGTAAACAATTTTAATTTATTTTCATAAATTGTACTATGAGAAAATTAATTTTTAAGGGCGTTGCTACGGCTTTAATTACGCCTTTTAACGAAAATAAAAGTATAGATTTTGTGTCTTTTGGAAAAATTATCGATAGTCAACTAGAAAGCGGAGTAAACGCTTTGGTCGTATGCGGTACGACGGGCGAAGCTTCTACTTTAAACTACGAAGAGAGAAAAGCTTTAATAAAATACGCCAAAAATAAAGTAAAAGGCAAAGTTCCTATAATCGCAGGGGCAGGTTCTAACAATTTTGAAGTAAGTAAAAAACTTATGTCGGACGCAGTGGAAAGCGGGGCGGACGCTTGCCTTATGGTAACGCCTTATTATAATAAAACCACTCAAAAGGGTTTAATCGAAATTTTTAAGGCTTACTCGGAAATATCCCCCGTTCCCGTAATGGCGTATAACGTTCCGTCAAGGACGGGCGTAGCTTTTACTAGCGATACCTATCAAGAAATAGAAAAATTTGAAAATATCGTTGCCGTAAAAGAAGCCGACGGCGACGTAAACAAATTTGCCGAAACTAGGGCGAAATGTAACGATATGGTTTTTTATAGCGGAAACGATTCTTGTATAATTCCGTTTATGTCGCTTGGCGCGCAAGGCGTTATTTCGGTTTTATCTAACGTTTTTCCTACGCAAACGGTTGAAACGTGCCAAAAATTTTTCGATAACGACATAATAAACGCAAGTCGTATGCAAATTGAGCTTACGCCTTTAATAAAAGCTATGTTTTCGGCGGTAAATCCCATTCCCGTAAAATACGTCGCGTATAAAATGGGATTATGTAAAAACGAATTGCGACTTCCGCTAGTGCCACTTGATAAAGAAAATTGTAAAAAACTATATGAAGAAACCAAAAATGAAGATATAGATATCTTAATAAATAATGCAGGTTTTGGTGTTCACGGAAAATTTTGTGATACAGATTTAAATAAAGAAGTGCAAATGATAGAAACTAATATAACTGCAGTTCATATTTTAATGAAATTGTATTTAAAAGATATGATAAAAAAAGATAGAGGTCACATTTTAAATGTTGCTTCTATGGCAGCTTTTGGACCAGGTCCATTGATGATCTCATATTATGCATCAAAAGCATATGTTTATAGATTGTCACAAGGTGTAAAAACAGAATTAAGGAAAAATAATTCAAAAGTTAAAATTTCGGTATTATGCCCAGGACCAGTAAGAACAAATTTTAATAAAGTAGCAGGAGTAGATTTTGCAGCACCATCATTAAGTAGTGAATATGTTGCAAAATACGCTGTTAAGAATTTTCAGAAAGGAAAATTTAATATTGTTCCTGGATTTATGATAAAATGTGCTAAATTTATGTCAAAAATTACACCAGATTTTATTGTTGCTAAAATTTGTTATTATATGCAAGAAAAGAAAAAATAATTTAGTATTAAGAGATTCACAAATAGAAATACTTAAAAAATATAATATTGACTTTGTAGACAGAGCAACTGGGCTTCTTGAAATAGGGAAGATTGAAAGTGGAAGTCTTACATTGAACGAAAAGGAGTATGACTCAAGTGAATTATTGGAAGAATTAAGAAAAATGCTTTTCTATGATAAGAAAAATAAGCAAATAAATGTTTTAACGGAATTTGAAAACAAAGTACCTAGTGTGTTATATGGAGATAAAACAAAAGTAGAAAAACTTGTATTATCAGTTTATGATTATATATTAGATATAATAGATAAAGAAGATTTAACAATTAAGATGGATTCTATTACAGTTGGAAGATTTAGCAAAATTAAATTTCACTTTATAACTCAAGATTCAAATTTAGATAAGTATATATATGAAAAAAAACAATCTTATGAAATGAAAGTTAATTATTTAAATGAATTAGAATTTTATGATACTGAAGAGAATGTTAAATATGATAAAATACTTAAACTCGCTTCATTACTTAACGCAAAACTAAATGTAAGCAAAGATGATTATGGTAGAAAAGATTTGACTTTGTCTATTAGACAAAGAATTATAGATCCGTATGTAATGGTAGAACAAAAAGAAGAAAATAAAGGCTTAAAGGTAAGGTATTTTGATGCTTCAGATAAGCGAGTTTTAATTGTTCACAAAAATAACAATCGTTTAAAAGAATTATTATTATTGTTAAGACCATATAAATCTGATATTGATGTTGTCAGTAGTATAAATGATATGAAAATAAAGTTATCAGATAATAAAACTTATGATATGGTAATAATAGATGACACAATTTATAATAATGAAAAAGGTTTTGAAACAATAAAATCCATAAAATCTTTTAACATTTACTATCAGCCTATCGTTATCCAATTTAAAATCATTTTTACTACAATTCATATCCAATACTTTTTAGCTGCTTGCGGATTTCGGTTTCAAGGTTGTGGGACTCTTCAAATAGTCCGGAAAGTTCGCCCGTCAGGCGCTTCATCTTTTCGTCAAAGGGTTCTTGGTCCTCCACTTGCTCCTTTATGCCGACGTAGCGCCCGGGTGTTAAAATGTAGTCGTGCTTTGCGATTTCTGCGGTATCGACAACGGCGCAAAAGCCCTTTTCGTTCTCCAGAGTTCCCGCTTCGTATTTGTCGTAGGTATCGCCTAATTTTTTGATATCATCATCGCTAAGTTCTCGCAACTTGCGCGACTTCATTGTGCCCATTTCCCTTGCGTCTATAAAAAGCGTCTTTCCCTTTTGCTTCTTATTCCTGCTCAAAAACCACAGCGAAACTGGAATTTGCGTTGTATAGAACAGCTGTGGTGGCATTGCAATTATGCAAGAAACAAGGTCTGCCTCTATTATATTCTTTCTGATTTCGCCTTCACCGCTTGTTTGGGAAGAAAGCGAACCGTTTGCAAGAACCATTCCGATTTTCCCGAAAGACGGCTCCATATGAAAAATCATATGCTGTAGCCATGCAAAGTTTGCGTTGCCTTCTGGCGGAATGCCAAAACACCAGCGTTTGTCGTTTTTCAACTTATCTCCGCCCCAATCCGACATATTAAATGGCGGATTTGCCATAATGTAGTCGAATTTTTCGGTCGGGAAACGGTCGTTCATGAAGGTGTCGGCGTTATAATCGCCGAGGTTTGCCTCTATGCCGCGAATTGCCAAATTCATCTGCGCCATCTTCCAAGTAGTCGGGTTCGATTCTTGCCCGAAAACTGAGACATTTTTAAGATCACCTTTGTGATCTTTAACAAATTTTGCAGACTGAACAAACATTCCGCCAGAGCCACAAGCAGGGTCGTAGACCCTAATACCGCGAGTTCCGCGCCTTGCGCTGCTTAGCGGTTTTAAGATTTCGACAATCGTTTTCACCACGCACGGAGGTGTATAGAATTCCCCCGCCTTTTTCCCCTCGTTTTCGGCAAACTGAGCCAAACAATATTCGTAGGCACGCCCCAAAATATCGCGGGAATCACCATGGACACTCATTTTAACATTGGTAAAGAGGTCTACAACTTCGCCAAGCCTGCGTTTATCAAGTTCTGGGCGGGCAAACCCTTTGGGAAGAATGTTTTTAAGGCGCGGATTTTCCTTTTCAATTAGCTCCATTGCCTTATCTATAACTTTCCCAATTTCGGAGGTATGCGCGG
>CAJMEI010000138.1 GCA_905212395.1 uncultured Christensenella sp.
GGGTTTATAACTTCGCCGTGTTTCAAACAAGAAGTGTAAAAACGCAAGTTTTTACACTAGCACCGCAAGGGGCTTAAAGATTTTGCCATGAAGCAAAAGATTTACTTCTTATAGTTTATATTATACGGAGATATAGCATGAAAAAATCCATAAAATACTTATTTTTGTTTGTTTTTTGTTTTATTTTTATATTCGTAATAAACGCTTGTTCTAATAGCGATAATTCGTTGAGCTTGTCAAGCTCATCTAGTAAACCTAATTCGCCTACCGCGGTTTCTATTTCGGTAAGAAATCAAAAGGAATCATTTTTCGTGGGCGAAGAATTTTCAATCGGAGATATAATAGTTGAAGCAACTTTAAGCGACGGAAGCGTAAAAACTTTAACAAAAGAGGAATACGCGGTAAATTCTTCCGATTGCGACTTGAAAAATGCGGGCGAATACACGGTAAAAATAACGTATTCGGGACTAGAAACGTCTTATACGATAACAGTTAAGAGCGACCCTATCCAAACGATTTTAATTACCGCCAACAAAACCGAGTACGCCTACGGGGAAGATTTTTATTGCGATATAACAGTTACAGGCAAAACGCAAAATAATAGAACCGTTACTTTAAACAACGGTGATTACGTAGTAGATTTTTCCGCTTACGATAAATATACTGCGGGAACTTATACAATAAAAGTATCCGTCGGGGAAATTTGTGACACCTATCAAGTTAAGGTAAAGACTTCTACCATAAAAAGCGGTATAAGATTTTTAGCGGGAAAAACGGTTTTTGAATTTGAAGAAACGTTTGACTACTCCGCTTTAAGAGTAAACGCTATTTACACCGACGGGAGAGAAGAAGCCATATCCCCTAGCGATTTCAGCGTAGATTTTTCCGAATACGTTTACAACAAATCGGGACAATACGATATAAAAATTTCCGCATTCGGATTTAACACGACTTATAAGGTTACGGTAAAAAGAATGAATAAATTAAACGTTTTAATGATAGGAAACAGTTTTTCGGAGGATACCGTTCAGTGGGTATATAAAATAGCCGCCGACCTAAATATAGAAAACGTAAACGTTTGCAATATGTACATAGGCGGTTGCAATTTGGATACGCATTACAACAACGCTATAAACAATTCGCCTGATTACGATTTTCAAACGTACGTAAACGGAGAATGGACGCACAATACGGGAAAAACACTTGAATACGGAATAACTTACTACGATTGGGATTACATTTCATTACAACAATCTAGCGGTGTTACAGGCATTGCAAGTAGTTTTTCTAAATTGCAACCTTTAATGGATTACGTTAAACAAAAAGCTACGAATAAAAACTTTAAGTTTTTATGGAATATGACTTGGGCGTTCAGTTCAGATTCTACGCATAGCGCGTTTGTCAATTATAATTACGACCAAGAAACTATGTATAACGCAATAGTAAAATGCGTTAAATCCGAAATTTTAACTAAAGATTTTTACAAAGTAATTCCTAGCGGAACGGTAATGCAAAACGTAAGGTCTTCTTTTATAGGCGACAACGTAACGAGAGACGGTTACCACTTATCTTACGATTTAGGAAGATATTGCGCGGGCTTAAATTTAGTATACACGTTAAGCGGGCTTGACATTTCGTCCTTAAATTACGCGCCGAGCGGTGTTCCCGAAAGTTACAAAAAGGTTGCGATTGAAAGCGTTGTAAACGCAGGAATAACACCTTACGCGGTAACGAAATCGGCTTATACCACCGAACCCGAACTTATTTCAGAAAAAGAAATAGAAGAAAAGAATTTAATGAAATTAGATTATTTGCCGATAGCTTCCGCTTACTACAACGCTACGAATAGCGAAAATTATAACAAATTAATTACAGGAGCTTCTAACTGTCCCAGTTTCGTTGCGACGGCAAAAAGGTTTACAAAACAAGAATTACCCGTCGGCTCTATAATTTTATTAAAGCGCGGATGGCAATATAGACCAGAAGCTTGGACGGACGACGTTGTACAAACGTCCCGTCCCGCAATCACGACTTCCGCAAGAATAGACGTTGACGAAGCTTGGTGGGGAAATTACAAGTATAGAGCGTTTAATATATCTAAAGTCGGAACGACTTCCTTAAACGGAAGTTATATAGACGCGGTAGACGCATTTCAAATTTACGTTCCTAAGGAAACTCCCGTTACTTCCCTTCCCTCCACAACGGAAACAGATAAGACTATTTTAAGTAATAACGGTAAAAACATTGATGAAATGAAACGATTTAATTTTACCCCCGTTATAGGTTTTTACAACTGTACTTTAACCACTACTCCCGAAATTCAAGTTACGCACGAATGGAATAATAGATTCGTTTCGTCCGACGCGCTAACAAAAACTCAACTACCCGTCGGTTCGGTTATAATAATTGACAAAGGTTGGCAATGTAGACCCGACGGTTGGGTCGGAACGCAAAAAACTACTTCTCGTCCCGAGATAGTTTACGCAAGGACTAACGCTACCGTTATTTCGGTAACGGACGAATGGTGGAGCGATTTTACTATTAGAGCTTTAATTATTGCTCAAATAGGAAATCCTAATCCCGACTTAAACGAAAATCCTTATTCCGCGTTAGAACACGTTAAAATTTACGTTCCTAACATCTAATTTCTTTTTTTATTAAGCCACAGGCAAACGCCTGTGGCTTAATCGTTTATATAACTATTTTTCTAATAAAATTGACAAATTTATCTTTTTGACTTAAAATATAAAAGGTTTTACCAAAAGAAGAAAATTTTTAAGGAAAATATGATTAAGAGCAAATTTAAAGATTTATACGTATATTTATATTTTTTACTACTCTCTTCCGTTACCCTTGCAATAGTTTCGCAAGCGTCCTACCTATATCCCGTTATAGATTGGGTTGACCCGAATTGTCTTTACACGATGGGTAAGGCAATGATAAACGGGAAAGTATTGTATAGGGACGTTTTCGACCATAAAGGTCCTTACACTTATTTCTATTTCGGATTTGCTTATCTTTTAACCAAAAATTCTTACGTAGGGCTATATTTATTGCAAATAGTATTATCCTTTATCTTTGCAATATTTACCAAAAAAACGTTGGAATTATACGGAATTAAAGATTTAAAGAAAAATTTAATTATTTGCACCGTTATTCACCTATCCACTTATTATTCATTTGCGGTATCGGTTGGAAACAGCGTAGAAGAAATTGCTATGCCTTTTTTGGCAATTTCATTATATATTTCCCTAAAAAGAATAAAAAACGAACAAAATTTAAAGTTTTTAGACTTTATTTTTATGGGACTTTTAGGCGGATTTTTGTTTTGGATAAAATTTACGCTTCTTGCATTTTTCGTTGGTTGGTTTATTTATTTTTTAGTAGTATATATAAAGCAAAAATCCGGAAAAGATATTTTAAAAATGATTTTTGGAATTTTGCTAGGCGTAGTAATTATCACTATTCCCTGCATAATTTATTTTGCCGTAAATAACGCTTTATACGATTTATTCGAAGTTTATTTCTACGATAATCTTTTCGTTTACACGGGAAGAGATAGTAAAAATTTCTTTTACGCGATAGGTTCGGGACTAGGCGGAATATGCTTGGCGTTACTAAATAATTTTCAAATTTCAATTCCCGCTATATTTGGAATAGTCGTATTTTT
>CAJMEI010000139.1 GCA_905212395.1 uncultured Christensenella sp.
GGATAAAGCAAATAAAGAATAATATTTATATTTTTTTAAATTCTCTATCACCATTTTTACCTTTACTGTCTTAATTTTTTATTGTCAATTAAAATTTTTTGATTCTCTTCAAACAACTCTTTTGCGGTTTGTTCTCCGAATTTTTTACTCACTTTTATATACGCCTTTTTTAAAGTGTATTCTCTTATAAAGTGATAATCGCTTGCGATAAAATCTACTAATCCAAGCTTTATTAACTTAAAAACGAATTTTTTAATTTGTCTGCCGTTATAACCGACAACACTGTCGGAATTAATTTGTATAAGTCCGCCCGCTTGCTTAATATCTTCTATTTTCTCGATAGAATTTGCGTAAAAATACCTTTCTACGTGAGCTACTATCGGAATATACCCCTTAATCGAAAGCGAATAACAAATTTCGGCAATATCTTGCTCTACCAAAAAATCAAACTCTACCAAAACGCATTTAGTAGAGTTCATCGTAACCAATCTTCCTCCCAACAAAAGCTTTATAACGGATTCGTCAAACTTAATTTCTTGCCCCTTATATAAGCGAATATCGAATTTTTGCGAACAAAAATTTTGAAAATCTTGAAAAGCAGTATCGTATTTTTCTTTTTCAATTAAATACGGGGCTCTGTAATGCGGAGTACAAAATATATCGGTAACGCCCGCTTTTACGCTGTTTTCAATCATTTTTTCGCTTTGCTCGTAATCTAAACTTCCGTCGTCGATAAATGGCAAAACATGGCAATGTATATCAATCATTTTTTTCTTCTGTGTTTACGTTTTTTTCGGTAATATCTTCTTCGTCCGCTTTATCGTAATAAGAAGAATAATAGTAATTGTTATAATACTTTTTACCGTAATAATTATAATAATATTTAGAATATACTCCGTGTTTTTTTACGAAAGTCATAACCGTGCCGATAACTTTTATGTTATTTTTCTTCATTTCGTAAAAAGCGTCCCTGACTTGGTCTCTTTTCGTATAACCTGCTGCCACTACGAAAATTACGCCGTCCGTTACCCTTGAAATATTTACGTAATCGGAGATTTGTAGCACGGGGGGCGTATCGACCAAAATAAAATCGTACTCTTCGCGTAGCTCTTTCATAAGCTCTACGAATTTAGTGCAAGTTAACGCCATAGAAGCGTTCGCTATGCTAGAACCCCTGTTTATAACGTCTACGTTGTATTTAGTCTTTTTAATAAGCTCTTCTTTACCTATTTTACCGACTAAATACTCCGACATTCCGTTTTCGTTTTCTATTCCGAAAGTCCTATGAACTCTCGGCTTACGAAAGTCTAAATCTACTACGCAAATTTTCTTTTCGTTCATCGCGATAGATACCGCCAAATTACAAATAAGCGTAGTTTTACCTTCCCCCGAAACGGCGGATTCTACTTGAATTACTTTTATAGAAGAATCGTAATTTAAATATAATAAATTATCTTTTAAGCGGTTGTAACACTCCGTTACTCCCGAATATTTCTTTTTATCTACGACGATATTAGAAGTTCTTTCCGCTCCGCTTTTTCTTTTACGCCTTTTTAAAAACTCAAACATTAACGGCGACCTCCTTTATCGTCCTCTATATCTTCGACGTAAGTAATAAATAACGCGCCCGTAAGTCTTTCGAGTTCTTCTTTGGTTTTAACGGTATCGTCTAGTTTGTAAACTAAAAATACAATTACGATATCGATTAAAATACCCATAAGAAGCCCTATTAAAGTAAATCTTTTCGTGTTTTTAGGCACTACCCAAGAGTTCATACTTTCCATACTGCCAAGTTTTTCCACGTTACCCGCGCCGTAAGGCATAATAAGTTCGTCCGAACTGTTTCTCATTTTAGAAACGTTTTGCAAACTGTAAATTATTTGTTCTAAAGTTTTTTCGGCAACTTGTCTACTATGCGTAGAAGTATATGAAACCGTTATAAACGGGAGTCCTTCGCTTGCGGTGGCGTAAATTTTACCCAAACCTTCAAAGACAACTAAATGCTTTTCTTCTTCCGCTACGTATTTAAAATCTTCTTCCCATACTCCCGTACTTCTGTCGCTGTTGCATTTATACACGTCGCTTGCAAGTACGCCTTCGTGTAAAAGCGTTATATACGTTTCGGTTAATTCCGACGCGTACGACTGCGTGTTTGCTTTTACTACGAGCGTTGCGGACGCGCTGTACGTTTGAACTTGTTTTTTACTGCCCAAAAAAGTCATTCCCGCCGTAACGATTATCAAAACGGCAAGCAATATTATCCATAATCTTTTAAAAACTATAAATAATTCTTTAAACGTTACTCCGCCTTTTTCGGCAAGTTCTCTTTTTTCTTCCATTTATATCTCCAAAAAGTCATTAGAGCTAACACTCTTTTTTTATTATATATTAAATAATTACTTTTTTCAATAGTTTTAGCGTTTTTTATTAGTTTTTGCCACAACTTTTTACGTTTTTTATTAAAATTTTCCGTTTCGATTAAAGTTTTTTAATTTTTTCCATAAATTTTTTAATGTTTTTCTCTTCTCCGTTGTCGGACGGCTCGTAATAAACGTGGTCTTTTATGGAATCGGGCAAATACTGTTGCTTGCAATATCCCCCGAAATCGTGCGGGTAAAGATATTGCCTAGACAAGCGTTTTTCTTCGTCGCCGGCGTAAACCGAATTTTTAAGGTGAGCGGGAACGTCGTCGTTATAAAGTTTAACGGCGTCTTCTTTGGCTTTTGCCATAGCTTTTACCACCGAATTTGATTTTTCGCTGTTACAAACGTAAATAATAGCGTGCGAAAGCGGAATTAAACCTTCCGGCGCCCCCATATTTTGAAGAGCCGTAAGCGCGCTTACCGCAACTACCAACGCTTGCGAATTAGCTAGTCCCACGTCTTCCGAAGAGTGAGCTATTAGTCTTCTTGCAATTAAAAGCGGGTCGCAACCTGCTTCTATTAAACGAAAAGCGTAAAATAAGCTCGCGTTCGCGTCGCTCCCCCTTAAAGATTTACAAAACGCCGACAACATATCGTAATAAAGCCCCGTATCAACCGATATAGCTTTTCTTTGAACGGATTGTTCCGCGTCTTTAAGCGTAACGGTAATTAAACCGTTTTCGTCGGGCGGAGTCGTTAAAACCGCTAGTTCTAAACCGTTGTAAGCTATTCTTAAATCTCCTCCGCTAGCCCACGCCAAATGATTTAAGGCTTGCTCCGTAACATGAGTTTTATATTGCCCAAGTCCTCTTTTTTCGTCTTTTAACGCATTTATCAGGCAAGCTTTTACGTCGACTTCCGACAACCTTTCAAATTTAAAAATTCTACAACGCGAAACTATTGCGGGCGTCATGGAAGAATAAGGATTTTCGGTGGTTGAGCCTATAAAAATAATATCTCCCTTTTCTATTCCCGGAAGTAACGAGTCGCTTTGAGTTTTATTAAACCTATGACATTCGTCAAGTAATAAATACGTTTTTCTTCCCGAGCTTTTTTTTAATTTTACGGCGTCTTCTATAACTTTTTTAACGTCCGAAACTCCGCTTGATACCGCATTTAATTTAACGAAAGCTCCGCTAGTCGAATTAGCTATTACGTTTGCAAGCGTGGTTTTTCCGCACCCCGGCGGTCCGTAAAATATAAGAGAGCTCAGCTTATCCGCTTTGATGGCGCGGTAGAGCAG
>CAJMEI010000140.1 GCA_905212395.1 uncultured Christensenella sp.
ATAATTTTTGTGGCGGTTATTTTTTATAGCGTTAAATGTGTATTTTACTTAACGCAAAAAAAAAGGTAAATTTTAATATCAAGCACGCCGTAATAACGCTTTTTTATTTTTAAAAAATTAAAATTATTTAACTGCTAAAAAGAGTTTTTTATGGAAAAACTTTTTCTTGTTCTTCCGTTTTTCCGTAAAATTTACCTATTAAACCAAGTACGCAAAGCGCGCTACCTATTAAAACGTAGATTAAAGGATAAAATACGAATAGAGAAGTAAACAGTAGCGTCAGCCCGTAAGCGATATATCTTTTGTAGTTCTTTTTTTGTAAAAAAGCCGTCAATACGTTCTTTAACTTAGTTTTTGGTTTGTCGGGGATATTAGATACGTCGGGGTAAAATTTAACTTTTTTCATAAGCGTAAATAGGAATTTATCGTTTAAAACTATTATTTTTTTGTTTAAGTTAGACGCAAAATTTTTGCTTTCTTCCGAAAGGTCTGAACAAAAAATAACCGTTTTTGTTTTAACGTTTGTTTTTTTATAAATAGAACATATTTCGTCCCTTAATAACGGCTCGAATTTAAACAAAATAAAAACCGAATAATCTTTATAAATAAGCTTGTTTACGCTTTTTTTATGCGAGTATCCTAAAACGGTAAACAATTCCGATAAAAATTCAAGATTGGTTTTTTCGTCGCTCATTTTAAGCTTTAAATTAATTTTATTAAGTAGTTTTTCTTCTTTCGCGTTGGCAAAATAGACTTTTCTTTTTTTTACTTTAATTCTTGCGTACACAAAAGTGAAAATAGCCGAAATTATAAATGAAAAGAAAAAGGAAAATCTTTTAATTCCTATTATTCTTGATAAAGCCAGCGTAATTATTAAAAGAGTAAAAAAGCTTAAAACGCAATCTAATATATCCGATAATTTCATAATACACCCTTTTTGATTATTGACAAAAATATTCGTTATTAAACTTGTATTGTTAAATAAAATATGTTAAAATAATTTTATGGGAAAAATAATTCTTTACGGCGGAACATTCGACCCCGTAACGAGCGAACATATAAACGTAATAAAAAATCTTTCGCTATTAAACGGCGTTGAAAAAGTTATAGTCATTCCTAACTTCCAACCCCCGCATAAAGCGCAAACTACGACTCCCGCATTTTTTAGAAAAGAAATGTTAGAAATAAGCTTAAAAAATATTTCAAACGTAGAGATTTCGGATTTCGAAATAAACGGGAAAAAAGCGGTATATTCCTATATTACGGTAGAACATTTTAAAAAAATTTATCCCGACAAAGATTTGTATTTTGCAATGGGTACGGATATGTTGGAGTGCTTTTCGGAATGGAAAAATCCCGAAAAGATTTTACAAAACGCAAACGTTGTCTTAATTGAAAGAACAAACGGCGGAAACACCGAAAACGCAATAAAAAATTTTGAAAACACCTATGGTAAAAAGGTTTTAAAAATTTCCTATAAGGGCAAAGACGTTTCTTCTCAAGAAGTAAGATGTAGGCTTTACTTAAATTTAGATACTCAAGATTTAATTACGGAAGAAGTAAAAGATTATATAAAAAATAAAAATTTGTACACTCCCGATAGGTTTTATTTCTATTTGTCGCAAATTTTACCCGAAAAAAGGCGTTGGCACACTTTAGGCGTAATTTTATGCGGTAAAAAAATGGCTAAAAAGTTAAAAGCAGACGAAAAAAAAGTAGAGATTGCGTGCCTTCTTCACGATAACGCCAAATACTTAAATTATAAAGATTTTAACGGATTTACGTTGAATAACGTTCCCAAACAAGTCGTTCATCAATTTTTAGGCGCTTTTATTGCGGAAAATATTTTGGCTATTAAAGACGAACAAATAATTAACGCCATAAAATACCATACTACGGGTAAAGCGGATATGAGTTTAATAGAAAAAATCGTTTTTACCGCCGACGTAATAGAACGAGGGAGAGATTTCGACGGGGTTGAGAAATTAAGAGCGAGCGTTGAAAAAGATTTTGAAAAAGGTTTTCGCGATTGTATTTGCGATTTATATTTTTCGCTTCAGCAATCGGGAATTTATTATTTGACGGAACAAGCTTATTTATATTACAAATAAAAATCTCTAACTTTTTGCAAAGTTAATTTGAAAAAAAGTGGTAAATTAGACCTATAAAGGATAAAATATATAAAGGAAACTATGGAAAGTAAACAATTAAGCGACATTTTGATTAAAACTTTAATTGACAAAAAGGCAAAAGACGTAATAAGAATATTTGTTTCGGAAAAAACCGTTATAGCAGATTATTTCGTTATAGCGGACGCCCCTAACCCGACGCTTGTAAAAGCGTTAGCCGAATATTGCGAAGACGAAGCCGAAAAAAACGGCGTAAAAGCTATTAGAAAAGAAGGCATTTCGGAAGGAAGATGGGCAGTGGTAGATTTCGGCGGAGTAATACTTCATATATTCAATAAAGAATCGAGAGAGTTTTACCGCATAGAAAGATTGTGGCAAGACGAAAATAACGTAGAATCTTTTACCGACGAAAACTAATTTTATTTATTAAAAATTCGGTGTAAACAATTATTAAATCGCGTTTTAAAAAAATATTTTTGCTTAAAATTTATTGTTTTTTCGGCGGTTTATTATACTGAATTACGTTTTTAAAGGGTAAATCGTATTTATCTCGTTTTATTTCGCGCCTAGTTTGCCTATTAATTTTAGGCTTATAAGCTTTAAGAACGTAAGCTACGGTCATATAAAAACAAAAAATACAAACGGCAATTAAAAATCCTTTCATAAGGAAATAATAACATAAAAAAAATATCGCTATTTTTTATATTTTGACGAAAAAAAGCGAAAAAAGGAGTTAATTATGGAAAACGAAAACATAACTATTAACGATATTTTAGGGCAAACCGAACAACAATCCAAAGAAGAATACAATAATTTCAGAGTTGCAAAAATAAGGGAAAAACTTTATTATCCCATATTGCGTGGCGGAGTATCTCCCGAACAGTTAAAAAATATCGCAGACAGCGTTAAAAAGGAACAATTAAATTCCGTTATTTCTCTGTCGGGTTACGTTCCTACGTTACTTTCAAATTTAGCAAATTCTACTATAGGAGTTGCGGTTGCAATAGGTTATCCGTTCGGGGAAGGCGAAATAGAAACGGTTATTCGCAGTATAAAAGCTTTCGCTAAAAAACCTGTTACGGAAATAATAGCGGTTCTTTCTTTAAGCGATTTAAAATTCTGCAAGGCAAGACAAACCGAAAGAGTTTTAAAACTTCTATCTTCTATTTCCAAAAAGAAAAAAGTAAGCGTTATGTTAGATTGTTCTAGATTTATAACCGAAGATTTAGAAAAAGTTATAAGAATTATTTCTTCTTACAATTTAACGAGTATTTACGTTACTACGGGTTATTACGGAGAAGATTTCTCTTCCGACATGGTGTTAACCGTAAAAAAATCGCTTAAAAAACCAATAAAGATAATAAGCGGGGCTCAAGATTTATCTATGGAAGAAGCAGTTGCTCTTTTAAGAGATACGGACGGAGTATTTACTTCTAAATCTGTAGATTTATTAAGAGATTTAAAACAAAGAATGTAGTTTAAACAAAGTAAAATTAAAGT
>CAJMEI010000141.1 GCA_905212395.1 uncultured Christensenella sp.
TATCTTATTTTTCCGTGTTTTGGTTATTAGGTAATGATATAATTGATATAAAATATTTTAATTTTACTTTTTAAAAGTATTCATTATAAAAGGGGTTAAACAGTGGAAGAAAAAGAGAAAAGCACTTTGAATGGTAGTTACAATATATTAAACCCTTCTTCTTCGCAACTCGAAAGAGAAAAATTTCGACAAATATTTAATCAAAAAATTAAAGAACACTTAAAAAAGCAAGAGGAAGAACAAAAATTAAGAATAGAAAAAGCAGTGGGTATGGAATTGCCCGCAGACTATAAAAATAAATATTCAGACGTAAACTTGTCTTGTTCGTCCGCAGGCGACGGACTAATTATGTCCCTAAATAATTTAGGCAAAGTCGATATAGAATATATATCGGCGCTTACGGGGCTTGAATTAAAGCAAGTTATAGCAAAATTACAGGGGAGTATATTTCAAAATCCCGATAAGTGGGAAGAATGTTTTTACAAAGGTTGGGAAACTGCGGACGAATATATTTCGGGCAATTTAATTGCAAAATTAAATAAATGTAAAGCTTTAAACGAAAAATTTAAAGGCTATTTTGATAAAAATATATCTGCTCTTGAAAACGCGTTGCCAAAAGACGTATCGTTCGACGATATTTACGTTACTCTCGGTTCGCCTTGGATTTCTACCAAAATTATAGAAGATTTTATAAGAAATGCGCTTTCGATAGATAAAGACATTTTCGTCGATAGGGACGAAGCTACGGGAACGTGGGAAATTCGCAACAAGTCGGAGCTAGCGTATAATGCCGATTATACAAAAAATTACGTTACTTACGGTACGCAAAAAGTAAACGCTTTACACGTAATTGAAAAAACTTTAAACAACCAAATGATTAAGGTTACGGAAGAAGTCGTTATTAAAGACGGTGAAAGAGAGCGTAAAAAAAGAGTTGTAAACGAAAAAGAAACGTTACTTGCGGGAGAAAAACAAAAAAAATTAAAAGAATATTTTAGGTATTGGCTTTGCAAGGACGAAAGACGTAAAAAGAAAATAGAAACGCTTTATATGCAAAAAATAGGTTCGATAAAAACTAGAACATACGACGGTTCTTTTTTAACGTTGCCAAACTTAAATCAAGGCGTTAGTTTATATCCTTATCAAAAGAATGCGGTTGCAAGAATACTACTTTCGCAAAACGTATTGCTTGCTCACGAAGTGGGCGCAGGTAAAACTTACATAATGGTAGTTGCGGGAATGGAGCTTAAAAGAGCTAACGTTTCTAAAAAGAATATGTACGTAGTGCCTAATAACTTAGTCGACCAATGGCAAAGGGTTTTTAAAAGTTTATATTCTAAGGCGAAAATATTTTGCATCACGCCCGATAATTTCGTACCCGCCAAAAGACAAGAAGTTCTAAATAGAATTAAACAAGAAGAATTCGACGCGGTTATAATTGCGTACAGTTGTTTTTCTTTAATACCGTTATCAAATAAATTTTTATTAGAAAACTTAAACTCGCAAATATATTCTTTTAAAAGCGATTTTGATAAAAATCCGAATAAATTATTAATGGATAATATCGAAAAATTAGAGAAAGAAAAAGAAGTTTTACTTTCTCAAAATTCAGCGCAAGAAGGTGTATGTTTTGACGAGTTAGGCATAAACACGTTATTTATCGATGAAGCGCATAACTTTAAAAACGTTCCTTTTTACACAAAGGCGGGCAGTATATTGGGGATAAATCCTAACGGTTCTAAAAAGTGTAAAGACGTATTTTTAAAAGTCGAATGCGTTCAAAACCAAAACGACGGCAGGGGCGTAGTAATGGCTACTGGCACTCCCATAACTAATTCCGTTTCGGACTTATTTATAATTCAATCTTATTTGCAAAAAAAGGAGCTTGCTAGTTTAAATATAAGTTCCTTTGACAGTTGGACTTCTACTTTTGCGGAGCTTGTTACGGGTTTCGAAATAGACGTAGATACGGGCGGATATAGGCTTGCAAGGCGTTTTTCCAAATTCCACAACTTGCCCGAACTTACGGGAATTTTATCGCTTATTGCAGATTTCCACGGAACGAACGGCGGAGAGCTTATGCCCGTTTTTTCGGGATATACCGATTGCGTTATAAAAAGCAACGAAAGGCTTAAAAAATACGTTGAAAATTTGTCCGCAAGGGCGGATTTAGTGCGTTCCGGTCTAGTTACGCCAAAGCAAGACAATATGCTTAAAATTACCACCGACGGTAGAAAAATCGCGTTAGATTGTAGACTTATAGACGAAACCGCGCCGTTTTTAGAAGACAGTAAAATTTGCATTTGCGCGCGTAACGTGTACGAAATTTATAAAAAATACGAAAAAGAGTTAGTAACTCAACTAGTTTTTTGCGATTCTTCCACGCCAAAGCGTTCTTTTAACGCATACGCGGAATTGAGAAGAATATTACTGAAAATGGGCGTTAAGTCAAGCGAAATAGCGTTCGTTCACGAGGCAACCACGGAAGCAAAGCGTAATGAGCTTTTTGAAATGGTCCGCAACGGGCAAATTAAAATTTTAATAGGTTCTACGTGGAAACTCGGAATGGGCGTAAACGTACAAACCTACTTAAAGGCAATCCATCATCTAGACGTGCCTTGGCGTCCTGCCGATATGGTTCAGCGCGAAGGAAGAATTTTAAGACCCGGTAATTTAAACGATAAAGTTTATATTTACCGTTACATAACGGAAGGCACTTTCGACGCGTATTCTTGGCAACTTTTAGAAACCAAACAACGCTTTATAGACGACTTATTGTCGGGTTCTATCACCCAAAGAAACGGGTTCGACGTAGGAGATACGGTGCTTAACTATGCGGAAGTAAAGGCGCTAGCAGTAGGTAATTCTTTAATAAAATCTAGGGTAGAAACCGCTAACGAGTTAAATAGAATTATTATTTTACAAAAAAGAACGCAAGAACTTAGGGAAGAGTTATCCGCTCAACTTTCCGCCTTGCCCGATTTTATAGCTAGAAAAGAAATAGAAATTCAAGCTTGTAAAGACGACGAGGAGTTTTATAAAGCAAATAAAGTAAATTATTCAAAAGAACAGCTTAAAAAGATTGGTCAACATATTTTAAAGGGGCTTATCGACAACGAATACGAAATTTCCGAAAGAAAAATTGCGGTTTATCAAGGATTTAACGTTATTTTACCTGCGGGCATGAGTAAAACCGACCCGTATTTAATCGTCGAACGCCGTAATAGATATAAAATGGAGTATAGAATTACGGACGTGGGAATTATGATGAGATTAAACAATCTTTTAGATAAACTTCCCGAAATAAGAAAGAATTTCGAAGCCGAAAAAATAAAGCTGGATAAAAAAGCGATAGGATTAAAAGAAGAACTTGACGTAAAAGAAGATTTTTCTAAAAAAATAGAAACGTTAAAAAAACAACTAAAAGAAATAGACTTAAAGTTAGGCGTAGACCAAAAAAACAAAATTAGCGTTTAAACTTAAATGTGATGTTAAAATGCAAGTTTTCCATATTTTTTTGTGCTAAAACATATTGAAAAACTTTTTTTATTGTGTTATAATAAAAAAAAGTGTAGATTTTAAAATTTTTTTAAGTATT
>CAJMEI010000142.1 GCA_905212395.1 uncultured Christensenella sp.
TTTTGGAATTTTAGCGCTAATTTTACTTGTCTGCGCGGGATTTGGCGGATTTTACGCTTACTCTTACTTTAAAAAAGGCAAAAACAAACAAAAAATAAAAAGAAGCGTTATATCTTTTATTGTAGGATTCGTTGCGCTTGTAGGATTATTTTTTATTCCCCTTTCGATACATCAAGTAGAAACGGGAGAAATTGCGGTTATAAAAAAATACGGTAAAGCGATTGACACAAAAGAAGCGGGGTTAAAGTTCGATTTATGGTTTACCACGCAATACGATATTTACGACACCAAAGTTCAACAAATTCCCATAAAGACCAACGCTTACTCTTCCGATTCGCAACCTATGGATATTGAGCTTTACATACAGTATCAAATCCAAAAAGAAAACGTTTTAAAAATTGCAAACAATTACGGCGAACTTTCTATGCTAGAATCTCGTATCGAAACGGTTTCGATAGAGAGAACGAAAGCAATATTGTCTTCGTCCAAAGCGGAAGAAGTAATAAAAAACAGAAGCGAAATTTCTCCGAAAGTTGAAACCGAAGTTAGAAAAGCGATTACGCAAGATTATTACGTAAACATAGTTGCGGTCGTTTTAACAAATATCGATTTCTCGGATGCGTTTGAAAAATCGGTAGAAGACAAAATGATTGCCGAACAAGAAAAACTTAAAGCTCAATACGAAAACGAGAAGGCAAAAGAAAAAGCCGAAGCGGATTTGGAAGTTGCAATGCAAGAAGCAAAAGCGATTTTAGAAAAAGCAAAACAAGAAGCGGAAGCCGAAAAACAACTTGCGGACGCGGAATCTTACGCCTTGAGTAAAATACAAGAAGTTTGGGAAAGTATGTCCGCCGAAGTAAGAGAAGTTATGATTCAAAAGCTTGCACTTGAAAAATGGGACGGCAAAATGCCCGAAACGATGGTCGGAAACGACTTTATGCAATGGCTTTTTAAATCTTTGGAGAACGGTTCATCTAGCGGAACTACGGGCGGAACAGGCGGTTCTAGTTCGGGAGAAGCAGGCGTTTAAAAAAAATCCGCTACCTGATAATATTTTTTATTAAACTTAACTAATTTTAATTGATTAAACGCCGAAAAACATTTCAATTTATTTAGAAATACTTAAAAACACGGAGATTGCAAAACGCAACTTCGTGTTTTTTATTAAAACGCTTTTTAAAACTTTATATCGCTTATATCGTCGAAAAAAATTTTTTCGTCGTTAACAATCAAACATTTTAAAGAACAATTAACTTTTGCAATTCCTTTTAATTTAACGTATTCTCCGTTTTTATAATATTCGACTTGTAAATTTACTCCGTTCGCTTTTTTTAGTTTTTCATTGATTTGCTCCGTTTCGTACTCGGATAATTCTTTTTTCTCGCATTTTAGCGTTTCTTTTTCTCTTTTTTCAAGCTCTTCCTTCAAACCCTTTAACGCGTCGAATGGAAGAAACTGTTTGGCTCTGTCTACCCTATTCACCGTTATGCCCGCCTATTAGTTTATTTCTTATTTGCATAGTAGCCCCGTCTTGAAAATCTATGCCCTTTAATACGGAATTTTTACCGTATTTGCGTTTTATCTCCAACACTGCAAGTTCCGACTTTTTTTCTTTTTCTATTTTATCGTAATCTACGAACAAATCGTATCCTTCACAACTTTTATCCACAACGTTAAAGCTAACTCCCAACTTTCTTATCAACGCCCCTTTAAATGCGTATTTATCGAATTTCTTTAACATTTCGGGAAGTATTAAAGAAAACAGATTAGTTGCGTCGGGCAGTTTTACGCTTTCTCCGTCGGAAGATATAATATCTTTTGAATACCCTATATAAAAACTTCCGCTTTTCGCGATAAGGTTTCTAGACATCATATCGTAACACGTATTTTGTATCATTTCTTCAAACACGAGTCTTGCCTTTTTAAACTCGTAATCTTCAAACAGTATTTGCGAAGACGATATCGATTTACTTTTACCTTTATACGCTTTTATATCTTGCATAGTACAGCTTTCGCGACCGTACGCGTGGTCTATAAGAAGTTCTGCGTTTATACCGAATTCCTTATATAAAAGTTTTTCGTCCAAAGTTGCTATTCCTTTCATAGTATAAACGCCGTATTTTGCAAGTCTTTTCACCGTTCCCGTGGATATTTGCCAAAAATCTTTTAAAGGCGTATGCTCCCAAAGAGTTTCTTTATACGCTTCTTCGTTTAAAAAAGCTATATGGTCGGGAGTTTTTTTCGCCGTTATATCTAACGCTATTTTCGCCAAATACATATTCGTACCTATTCCGCACGTTGCGGGAATACGTTTTTTTTCGGCTATTTCGTTTATAAGCTTTACCGCAAAGCGTTTAGGAGTTAAATTATACAATTTTAAATATTGCGTAACGTCTATAAAAGATTCGTCTATCGAATAAACGTGAATATCGTCTTTTGAAATATATTTAAGATAAATAGCGTAAATATCGGCGGTATATTCGATATATTTTTTCATTCTAGGTTTGGCTATTATATAATTCACGTTTTTGGGAATTTCATAAAGTCGACACCTGTTTTTTATACCTTTTGCTTTCATTGCGGGAGAAATTGCAAGACAAATTGCGCCTTGCCCTCTACTCTCGTCCGCAACGACGAGATTGGTTTCAAAAGGGTTCAATCCGCGTTCCGCGCATTCTACGGAAGCGAAAAAACATTTCATATCTATACAAAAATAAATTTTATCTTCCATATTCCACCTAAAATTCGCTTTTTACGGGAGAATGAATAACAAAATCCACCACACCGCAAATTTCCCATTCTCCGTCGGGATAAATATCGTTATATATCCTTTCTCCGTTTTCGTTAGTTTCGTCGTTAGCGCACGCCAAGTAATTTTTCTTACCCGTAACGAACACTTTTGCGGTAGCTTCTCCGCCGTTTACTCTGGCTATTACGGTTTGACCGTTTTCGGCGTAATTTTGTTTTTTTGCCACCATTAAATCTCCGTCGAATATCCCGCGTTTTATCATACTTCTGCCTTTTGCCTTTAAAATAAACCGCTCGTAAGAACCGAAAATTTCTACGGGCAAAGCTACCGTATAAATTAAATTTTCTATCGCGTCCATAGGCGTTCCGCAAGGACATTCCCCCACCAAAGGAACGTTTACCGTTTCTCCGCAAACCAATTTTTCGTCGGCAAGTATTTTTTCACGATAATTTTTTCCCTTTTTTATAAGTCCCCTACGAAACAACTCGTTTAAATTACTTGAAACGGTACACAAAGAAGAAAGCTTACACTCTTTCATAATTTGCCTATACGTAGGCGATTTTCCGCTTTGTTTTTGATAACTTGTTATATAAGATAAAATTAAATTCAATCTGTTTTCATTAAATTTTTTCATAAGCTTCTCGATAATTTTTTTATAGAACTTTAAGTTCTTTTATTATACTTTATATACGTTAAAAAGTCAATAAATACAAGAAAACAATTTAAGGTAATTTTTACCAAAACGATTAATCGTAAATTTTTAAAAATACGCTTTACGACTTTACAAATACTTTACGTTTTCTTTACCGTAATAGGGGTGTATTG
>CAJMEI010000143.1 GCA_905212395.1 uncultured Christensenella sp.
TATTTTTCTTTTAATAGTATATTTTAAAAATCCGTCTTTTTTAGGCAAAGCGCCGTCTGCCGAAACGAATATTTTAGTAGGTAATTTTTTGCAAACTTTACAGACTTCGAGCCCCGTAAAGGATAAATAATTGCCTAAAATAACAACGTCGTATTTTTCTTTTAATAAAAGCGGTTTTATATCGCCTTTATAAAATTTAAAAAAACAACGTTTTTTATTGAGTTTTATTTTTTTATAGTTGCAAACAAGACCTTCAAACCATTTTTTATCTCTATGCGTATGTTCGCTGTTTTCCGTTTCGTAAGCGACGGTTAAATCGCAAAGCAAGTTAAGTTCGTTAAAAAAATCGTTTCTGTAAGGTGAAATTGCATTGCACTGAAAAAGCACTTTCATTTTTTACCTATATTTTTTGTCGTAAAAAGTAAATTTAAAAACTTAACAAGGCAAAACTTTTTGCTAAAAAATTTGCATTATTTTTGCTCGTTATAAAGTTCATAATATTTTTCACAAAAAATTTTATTGCTGAATTTATTTGCGTCTTGCTTTATTTTTTCTCTGTCAAAACTGCCCGTTAAATCTAAAATGGCTTTTTTTAACGCGTTATAATCGCCTTTCGATATTACGTACCCGTTAAAAGAGTTTATCATTTCACCGCTTCCGCCCGTAGAAAAAGTTATAACGGGCAAAGAACAGCTAAGCGCTTCTAAATTTACGGTCGGATAATTTTCGAAAAGCGTAGGATTAACAAAAATATCGCTAGCGGAATAAATTTTAGCAAGCTCTTTCGCGTTATCGGTTTTAGAAATGTATAGTATTTTATCGTTTAATTTTTTTGTTTGACCTATTAACACTATCTTATAGTCTAAAGGCAAATCTTCGGAAAGTTTGTTAAATATTTCTATACCCTTCCTCTCTGTCCAAAAATAAGAAACGCCTAAAATAATTTTTTTATCTTCTAGCAAATATTTTTTTCTAAAATCGCTTTGCGTAAAAGTAAAAATTTCTTCGTCAACGCCGTTGTTTATAGTTAAAATAGGATATTCGCTTAAAAAAGTGGTTTCGCTTATATTTTTAAGCCAAGCGCTGGGAGTAACGATAGTTAAATTTTTAACACCGCAAAACGCCTGTTTTTTTCTTGAAAAATTACTTTTTGAATTATCAAAAATACTCTTTGGATATTCGCTTTTTTTATTGCAGTTTTCACAGCCGTTAACGTGTCCACAATTCTCGTCATAATAAGCGCAATGTCCCGTGAAAGCCCACTCGTCGTGCAGGGTCCAAATTACATTTTTGCCGAATTTTTTTAAAAAATCGAACAAAATTTCATAGTTTAAGTAATATCCGTGCAAGTTGTGCAAATGAATTACGTCGGGATTAAAATCTTTTAACCCATTTATCAGTTTTTGCGTATTTTTTCCGCACCATAAACCTTCTTTTCCGAAAATTCTAGACTTAATCGCGTTTATATAAAGCGAAAAGTTAGACTGCAAAAGCCCTTCGCTTTTTTCCCCGCGCCCATAAAAAATTTTAGCTTGTCCGCCTTTTCGTTCTACGAAATCAGCTAAATTTTTAACTATTCTCCCCGTACTTCCGTACGGATATACGGAATTGATAAAAGCTACTTTCATTTACTCAAATCCTGTTTAAACCATTCTAAGTATTCTACCAAATCACCTTCGAAATCGGTGGACGGAGTATATCCCATTACGGTTTTAAGCTTTGTTATATCCGCTTTACAATCTCTTACGTCGCCTATTCTTTCGGGAACGTGTTCTATTTTACTATCCGTTTTAACGTGCTTTAAAATCATTTGAGCAAGCGTATTTATGGTAATGCTGTTCCCCGAACCCAAATTAAATACGCCCGTAGTTAAATCTTGTTTAGTTCCTGCCAAATAATTTATTTTTGCAACGTCTTTACTACAAATAAAATCTCTAGTTTGTTCTCCGTCGCCGTAAATTTTTAAGGGTAGATTTTTATATGCGTTATTTGCGAAAATCGGAATTACGTTACCGTATGCGTCAAACCTTTGGCGCATTCCGAAAACGTTAAAATATCTTAAACAAATTGCTGTAAAACCAAACAAATTACTGTAAGCAAGTATTTGTTTTTCAGCCGATAGCTTTGTAACCCCGTAAGGGCAATCTGCGTTTTGCGGATGATTTTCGTCTATCACCGTTTGTTGCAACTCGCCGAATATCGCCGCCGAAGAAGAATATACTATTCTTTTAACGCCGTTTTTTCTTATCCCTTGCAAAACGTTGGTTGTGCCTATTAAATTGACTTCCGCGTCTAATACGGGATTATCTATAGAACGCTGTCTGCCGACGCTTGCCGCCAAATGAAATACAACGTCTTTATTTTCGGTTAGTCGTTCAACTAATTTTGCGTCTAATATATCGCCTTTGACAAATTCGACGTTTAGTCCGTCTAAATTTTGAGCGTACCCGCTAGACAAATTATCTATAACCGTTACTTTATGATTATTTTTTAATAGCTCTCTAACGACGGTTGAACCTATAAAGCCTGCCCCGCCCGTAACTAATGCGTTCACTGTTTATCTCCGTTTATAAAATTTATTATTTTTTCGCAAGAAATCTTTACGTCGTAATTTTTACAAAAATACTCGTACGATTTTTCTCCCATTCTTATATTATCTCTTATATTGCAAAATTTTTCAAGACTTTTTTGAAAATTTATAACGTTATCGCTTAACGTTTTTACGCCGAAACCGCTAAATTCGGCAATATCACCTAAATCGCAATTTTCGTCCGTAACGCAAAACAGCGGAAGACGAGCTTTCATATAATCCAAACTTCTCGACGGGAAATTAGGAATTGTAAATCTACTGTCTAAAAGCACTAGCCCCACGTCGCTTGCGGAAGTCAATTTTAGGTATTCGTTTTTAGGCATAAATGGAAAATATTTTAAATTTTCGGGATTTTCGGAAGCGATATATTTTTCAAGAACGTGGCTTTCCGTTCCACCGCCTACGACCAAAAAGAAAAATTTTGAATTATTGCAATTTTTTATACATTCTACAAAGAAATTTATTCCTTGCGGTTTACCTAAATTTCCACCGTAAAATATTATTATTTTATCCTCGGGAATTCCGTATTCACGCCTTATAGATAATTTTTCTTGTTCGCTGACCGATAAATCTTCTATTTTTAAGCTGTTAGGACAAACTTCTACGATTTTTCCGTTTAAATCGTTATGAGCTAGCAAATATTTTACGTTATTAGGCGACATACAACCTATCCTATCAGATACGGCGTATAACTTTTTTTCTTTTCTTCTAAAAAATTTATAAAAAATACTTTTCTTTGAAAATAGCCCTATATCTACGCAGTTTTGCGGAAATATATCTTTAAGCAATAAATAGCTTTTTGCATTATCCCTTTTTTTGAAATACTTTACTACTCCCGAAAAAGTAACGGGCGGAGTTGCATACAAAATTAAATCAAATTTAACGCCTTTAAAATACTTTTTTATAGCTTTTATCGTGTTTTTTTCTATAAACAAAGTTGACAAACCTTTTTCAATCAAGTTGGTTTTTTGAATGTTTAAAAT
>CAJMEI010000144.1 GCA_905212395.1 uncultured Christensenella sp.
AACAGCATATCAGCCTTTAGGGACAGCTGTAACAGGAATATTTCTACCTCGATTATCAGAACTTTATTTTAAAAAGGAAAGCTTATAAGTATAAAAAAAAGAAAAAAGGGGGAATATTACTTAAAACAATATCGTGATTTTTTCATATGTATATAAAAGGGGGAAAACACGAAAGGACGGTAGAAAAAATGATAAAAAGGGGCGAACTTTACTATGCGGATTTAAGTCCCGTAGTAGGTAGCGAACAAGGTGGCGTACGACCTGTTTTAGTAGTTCAAAACGACGTTGGTAATAAATACAGTCCCACCGTTATAGCAGTTGCCATAACCAGTAAACTTACAAAAGCAAAACTCCCCACTCACATAGAAATAAGCGCAGAAGAATACGGCCTTTGTAAAGACTCCGTTATACTTATGGAACAAATAAGAACTATCGACAAAAGACGCTTAAAAGAACGTATAGGGCAACTTTCGCCTGCAATTATGTATAAAGTAGAAAAAGCCTTGCTGATTAGTTTAGGCGTTGTGGTTTAAATTTATACCTTTAACTTTTTAAACAATTCGTCCCGATTTTGTTACAACAAAATCGGGGCGTTGTCGATATAAAAAAATTGTTTAGGTTTAATTACTATAAAATTTTTTTGCTTTAAATCGTTTAACTAATTTAATTAGAATAACATTTCTATCGTCTTTAAAACGGCGTCTACAAACTTTCCGACAACTCCCGTTTTAACGTCGCTAGTAGTAACTAAAATACTTTCCGAAAAAGTTTTTGTAAAATCTTTTGCCAAATCGCTTACGACTTTTCCGCCGTAGAACATAGCTCCGCATTCGAAATTTAAAAACAAACTCATATAGTCTAAATTTGCCGAACCTACGAAAGCTACTTCGTCGTCGAACACCGCCATTTTGGCGTGATTGAATCCCGGTTTGTAAAAATAAATTTTTATACCGCTTTGCATAAGCGCGTAGAAGTTTGCCCTTGTTAAACGCGACACTATTTTTTTATCGGGAATATACGGCGTTAAAATTCTTACGTCTACACCTCTTTCGCTAGCGTGAATTAAAGACGAAATTATATCGTTATCGGGAACTAAATAAGGAGAAGAAATATAAACGTATCTCGACGCCCTATTTATCATATCCAAATAAACGTGAAAGGCAATATCGGTTTTATTAAACGGATTAGTTGCGAAAGGTTGAATAAGTCCGTCTTCGCAAGCTTCTTCCGCTACGGCATAATCGGAAAATTTTTCGGGATTTTTGCTAACTGCGTTGAATAAATCTAAATAAATTTTAGTAAATCCGTTTACGGCAAGTCCCGTAATTTTTACCATTGCGTCCTTCCAATAACCGAAAGGAGAATCTATATTAGCGTATTCGTCGGCAAAATTCATTCCGCCCGTGTAGGCAACCTTACCGTCTATAATCGCTATTTTTCTATGGTCCCTGTTGTTTATGCTTTGTACTAAAAACGCGGTAACTTTGTTAAATAAAATACACTCTATATTTTCGCTAAGTTCGTTTATCGTTTTAGGATAATTTTTGGGCAGTCTTGAAATAGTACCCATATCGTCGTATAAAATTTTAATTTTAACGCCTTGCTCGGCTTTTTCCTTTAAAATATCGAGCATTTGCGACCAAATTTCGCCGTAATCGATAATAAAAGTTTCTAAAAAGATAAATTTTTCGGCTTTTTTTAATTGCTCTAAAAAGTCGGGGAAAAACTGTTCTCCACAAGGAAAATATTGCGCGTTGCTGTTTTCAAACAACGCAAATCCTTTGTTTTCTAAATATTGCGAAATGCAGGCTTGCGTTTTACCTAGCAATTCTATTTTTTCTTTGGCAGAAACTTCCGTAGAAATAACTCCGTTTTCTTCTACCGATTTATTTATCTTGGCTTTTAATTTTTTATTAGATAAGTTAAAGCCGTATAAAAGATAAAACACGCAACCGAATACGGAAAAAGTGCTTACCAAAATTATCCAACCTATTTTATAGGCGGGATTTCTGGTAGTTCCCAAAATTATTAGCACGAATACTAATTGCACGGTAAAACTTATTGCGGGTAGCCAATAATGGGAATTAGTTATGGCATACACAAAATAAGCCATCCACCCAATTTGCAATAACAGTAGTACTATAACCGTAACTATTCTGTTAGCGTGGAAAAATTTTCTTAACTTTCCGCGAAAACTAATTTTCATATTCTTTATAAAATCCTTTTAAAATACCTTTATAATTATCTTTCCAAGGCTTATTTCTTCCTAAGTAATGGACGATAACGTTATTTTTTTCAACCCATTCCAAGTCTATTTTATCGCCTTTTTTACGTTTTAAATTTTCAATTCTTATATGCCTATCCGCCAAATTATAAACGGCTCTCGGCGCGAGTAAAACTTTATTTCCGAAAAAATACGTTAAAACGTCTTGGTCGAAAAGCGTTAGTTTCCATTTATTTTTCAAAACGAATTTTCTTATTTTTTCTACGTCTAAAGCTTTTCGCAAATAATTTAAATTCATTAGCAAAACGCCCGTATTCATATAAACGTAGTTCTTGTTTACCCCGAGCCTTATTCTATTAAAAGTCTGCATAAACTTTCTTACCTGAGTACAACAATAAAACGCGTTTCCTTTAAAATCGACGTTGTAAAAATCCGATAAAGAATTATGCACTACTAAATCCGAGTCTAAATACAAAATTCTATCCATATCGTCGGGAAGAAGTAGCGGGGCGATTATACGATAATATATCGTGTAAGGATAGCGTTTGACTTTGGGAAACCCGTTAAAATAATCTTCCGATACTGGTAAAAAGTTTATTTCTCCGCTATAAGAAAATTCGTCTATTATTTCCTTTTGGTCTTGTTCCGTTAAATCGTTAGCCATTATAAACAACCTTTTTTTGCAAGGGTTGCTTGCGTTTAACGAACGATACATTACCTTAAAATGCTTTAAATATCCGTGGTTTATAGAAACTAATACGTTCATAATAAAAATATTTTACCATAAAACAAAAAAAATAACAACACGAACTAAATAACTTTTATTTTTCATATCATTTTTTTAAAAAAAGTGATATACTTTTATTATGGAAAAAATAAAAAGTTTTACTGTAAATCATTTAAAATTGCAAAAGGGCTTGTACGTTTCTAGAGTCGACGAATATAACGGAAATACAATAACGACTTTCGATATGCGTTTTACTTCTCCTAATAAAGAAAACGTTTTAGACACGGGAGCAATACATACTATAGAACATTTAGGCGCAACTTTTTGGAGAAACGGCGATTTTAAAGAAAAAACCGTGTATTTTGGACCGATGGGTTGCAGAACGGGATTTTATTTAATTCTTTTCGGAAAATACGATAGTCTTGATATTTTGCAGGAAACCGAAAATATGCTTAAATTTATAATAAATTACAACGGGGAAATACCCGGCGCAAGCGCGATAGAATGCGGAAATTATTCCGACCAAAATTTAGAAAACGCAAAAAAATTTTGTAGAAATTATTTAAATTCCTTAGAAAAAGAAAAAAACTTAACTTAC
>CAJMEI010000145.1 GCA_905212395.1 uncultured Christensenella sp.
ATTATTATCCTATCCAATCCTATCCAAGCCTTAATATTGCAAAATACAAATCAAAAATACGAAATTACAGATAATTCGTATTTAAGTTGAAATAAAAACCGAACAATATAAAATGTAATTTTATTTAAATCATAGTCTTATAGGAGGTACGATCATGTTAAGTAGAATAAAAAACTTTTTAATAGTAGTTTTTTTAGCGACGCTTACGTTATTCGCAGTCAGTATTATAAACGTAACGGATAAAACGGTAAACGCCGCTACGGCAAGCATTACTTTCGACGAAGGGCAAGTATCCGTTGAAGAAAGCGATTACTTCGTAAGAAGCGTAGCTATAAGATTAAAAGACGATAAGTACGATAACGGAATAAGATTTAAAACGGTGTTGAGGAACGACAAATATGTGGAGATTTGTCAGGCCAAAGGAAACGCCGAGATAACTTATGGAGTATTATTAATTCCTTCTTACAGATTAAGCGGAGAATTGACTGTGGACAACGTTTACGCAACAGACGTAAGTGCGGAAACATATTTCAGCAACGTAATATACGATGGAATTTATTATAAAGAATGTTGCGTTTACGTTTACGATATTCCGGACGACCATAGAACCGACGACGTATCGGTAAGAGCGTATATAAAAGTAAACGGAGTAGTAAAGTACTATTCCAACACAAAAAAAATATCTATGGCGGAAGTGGCATACAGAGAAATAGACGCCTTACATAACGGAACGAGTCCGTTGCCGGATTTAAATAAAGACGCTCAGTATTACATCGATTATTTAACCGAAAACTATCTTACCTATTATGCAACGTATTACGATGGTGAAACGGAAATAGGTAAGGCCAAAATAAAATATAAAGAAAGTATCGATATTCCGCAAACTCTAACCAAAAAAGGACATACTTTTACAAACTATTATTCAGATCAAGAAAAAACAAACGCATTTGACATATCGAATGTAAGTTTATTAAATCAAGGAAATATCAACTTATACGCAGGTTTTTCCCTAAATAATTACAATTTGGTTTTACCGGTGATTCAACAGGGAGGAATGGTTGTAAAATACGCAGATAACGTTATAAAATCTTCTTCCGTTACGCAGAATATAAGCGTTCCGTACGGAAGCGTAGTGCATCTTCAAGCTTTTACCGACGACGGAGACAATATTTTTTCTTCTTTCCTTTTAGACGAAGAAAGCTTAACGAAAAACGCATTTGTTATGCCAGACAAAGAGTGCACCGTATCGGCATCTTTTAAAAGTAACGTTTATGGAATAAATTACTCTAACAGCGGGTGTGTGGTTACAGGCGTAACTTCTTGCGGAGCAGGAAAAACCGTAAAAGTATCCGTAGAAATAAATAGCGGAAACATACTTAAACAAATAAATATAAACGGAGGAATGATTCCTTATAATTCGGACGGAAGCGGACAGAATTTCAACTTTTATTTTACAATGCCCGAAACTGACGCTACGGTAAACGTAACCTGTATTTCTCCTTCCGCTTCACAGGCACAAGTCGTTTCGGCAAACGTCTATAATTCAAAAGACACACTATCTTATAGAGTGAACAATTTAGACAATTCCAATTACTACGCTTGTCTGGATTGGGCTTATTTTAATAGCGTTTCCAATCCCGAAAGGAAAAAAACGAAAACTAAATCTCTTATAGGCGAGTTGACGGGCCAAGACAACCCTTTTTACGATTATATGATATCTTTGAGTTGGTCTGACGGAGTTTCCGTTTCTTCTGCGACAGAAAAAACAAACGGAATTTGCGGAAGCGGAACATATAATCTACCCATACAAGTTCATCCCGGAGTAAAGAGAATACGTTTTTACGGCGGAACGTGGAAGAATATTGAAAAAGTTTATTTAAAAAATTCTGACGGAGCAATAATAAGCGACGTATACGTAGAAATAAAAGCAACTGACGGAGCAAACGGGACGCACAATTCAAGCATTGTAGAATTTTCTCTGGAATTTTCTTACGAACAAACAATTTATTTAACTACGGAAACCACTTTGGCCGACGGCAATATGCAATTTGTGGCGGTTGCCGTTTTCGGAACGGATCAATGGGTAAATAGCCAAGCTTATGACAACGGTACGTACGTAAATCTGGACGAAAATTTATACGGGGAAAAGCCGTTGTATTGGGAAAGATACGTAGGATTATCCGGTGACAATTCATTTACCGCATCTCCCGTTGTGTTAAAAGGGGGAGTAAACAAAGACTCATACGAAAACGCTATTACCTTGACTACCAGAAATGACTTAAATCCCTTTGACGATTATAAATGGAAAGTATACGGGGCAAGCGGTGGTTTAAACAAAGACGACCAAAGGCAAGTTTATGGAATATGGTCAAGTGATGTTATGGCTTTCACATTAACAATTCCCTCAAACGTAAGCGCGATTAAAGTGTTTACAGGAGCTTGGCAAGCCGAAAACCATATGTACTTAAAAAAACAGGACGGAACCGTAATAACTGCGGAAGTATTTACTGCTCCTTACGGACAAACGGGCTGGGCGAGGTATTCCGTCTTTCCGATAAACAGTTCAACAACGGAAACTTATACGTTAGCTATTACACCGTTACAAACTAAAAATCCGGATACACAGGAATATGTTTTTCATTTTAATACTTCTTTAACTGCTATTGCTTTTTACGGACAAAACGGAGTAACAATGACTGCGGAAAACGCTCCCGCATCTTTCAATGTGGACAATTTGTCGCAAGTGAAAGATTGGGAACATTTATATGCCGGCGCAAGTAATACTTACGATCAGAAACTTGATTCTGAGAAATATATTTTATTTAATACGATGAATTATCTATGTATTAATACTAATTACAACTTCTTTGAAGATTACAATACTTCTTTTAGTTACGTTGATTTTAAAGGAGATACCGTAAATTCCAAAGGCGGAATTCAGAATACGACAAAAGATATTCTTTTGGCAATTAAAATAGATTCTTCCGTTAAACACATATATTTATTTATGGGAGCTTTCGGTGTGGACGGCTCGGATTTAATGGGAAAAGTATCCGCCTATAAAAAAGGGGTAGAAGTTTGTTCTTACACGTTTTCAGGAGAGTCTCCCGCCAACTGTAAAATGATAGACGTTTGTGTATCTGACAACGAAGAAGGTATTTTGTATATTAAATTATCAACGTTAAGTTTTAATAGCGGATACGCTTGCAATATTTCTTTACCATTGGTTGCGGTTACCGGCTAAAAATTTTAATTTAAAAGTTTAAAGGACAACCCGAATGAAGTGATTCCAAAAGACAAATATTTCTTTTGGCGTAAGTTTCAAAGAGTTGTCCTTTTTTTCATCATTATATTATTAATTCTAAGAATAGTTTGAGGTTTACCGATAGAAAAAACGCTTAAACCTTTCGTGTTTATCTTAAAAGAACGAAAAAGTCTTTGTATTTTTAAAAAACCGTCTACTTTATTCAGAACGTATTTTTTTAACAAGTAAAAAGGGCTGACGAAAATTTCGTCAGCCCTTTTTAGTCTAAAATCCTCT
>CAJMEI010000146.1 GCA_905212395.1 uncultured Christensenella sp.
TTATAAAGCTTCTTCTATTTATTTTTTCTTCTTTCATAAATGTCATTTCCTTTATTGGAATTACATAAAGACTCGCAATCAAGGCACTATGCGATGTGCGCAAGTTGAGGGCGTTTTTATAAAAATTTTCGACTAAAAAAATGTTTTTCGGTCAATAATTTTTTTATGATTAAACAACAAAAATCTATTAACGCAATTAAAGAAGAAATTAAAGCTTTACACCAACAAGACGTAGACGTAAAAGTAAATTTAGGCAGAAACAAATATTCTTCCTATAAAGGCAAATTAACGGGTATTTATCCTGCCCTAATAAGCATTTCCCCTTACGGCAAATATTTGGGTAAAACTAATTTTTCTTACGCGGACATTTTATGCGGATTAGTTTCTATAAAACTCACTAAAAAAGCCACTTAAGCCTATGAAATAAGGTAAAAACAAATTATAAAATCAATTACGAATTCGTTAAAAAAAGTTTAAACGAATTGCCTAACTAATCTAACGTTTAAAAAACATACGGCGTGGCAAAATTTGCCACGCCGTATGCGTTATAAGTTTAGATTATAAATTTAACAACTAAAATTTAAGCTTGTTTTTATGACTTAAACCGATTACTTTTTAATTAAATCTTATTCTGTATCCGAACGCGTTGCTTTCTTCTCCCGATTGTTTCATTAAACTTGCGTTTCTGGGATATTTTTTCATTCCGAGCGACAACATACTTTCATCAAGAACTTTCATTGCCGAAATAAAGCTTTCTTTATCGGTTACTATATAGTGAGCGGGGACGTCTTTGAATACGTCTTCGCTAACTTTTTCGGCGTTGCCGTTATCGTAGGGAAGATATAAATCTATTTGTTCCGCGTCTAATTTAGCTTTAACGATATATTTCCCGTTTAAATCTCTCGGAGTTCCGCTATCGCCCATTAAAACGTAGGATTTTGCTTGCGTTCTCATAATTTCAAAGAAATCTCTTAAAGAAGTAGCTTCTACGTCGTTTTCAACTGCGAAAACGTATCCGTTAAGTCTTTCTTCGTCGGAAATTTCGGCAAGCTCGTCGGGAGTTCCTTCTTTTTCGGCAAATCCGTTTTCGGTCATTACTATATCGATAAGTTCTAACGCTTTATATAAGTCTTCTTCCGTTTTTACAACCATTCTAACGGGAGTTTCTTTTACTTCGTCAACGTTAGCTATAGATACGTCGTAACCCATTTCTTTAATCTTTTCAACGTCGCCCGTTAAATAAAGATTTACTTTATCGTTGCTTATGATAATTCTGCCTATTTCTTCTTTCTTTTTAAGTCCTATGCCAAATCCGATTTTTTTGTAGTCGTCTAAAGAAGCCCTTAACGCTTTGTATAAATCGTCTATAGCTACGCTACTATTATCTAAAATTTCGCTTTCGCTAGCAGGAATCCATTTTGCGTAAACTTTTACGCTCTTTCTTTTTTCTAGTTTATAAAGAATAAAACGGTCTGTACATTTTTTATCTTTAAACCATCCGCCGAAAATATATCCTTCTTTGCTCGGAATAGACGGCATAATAAACGGTTCGTTCTTTTTCGCTTTTATGGATTTTACTTTGCTTCCGCCGTTGGTTTTAAACGTAATTTTATATCTCCACGTTTTTACTATTAACGTTATAAGTAAAATTAAAACTATCGCCAATAAAATTATTGCAACGTAAAAGAACGGATTTTTATATAAAGGTCCGTCTTTAAATCCTAATGCGCCCATAGCCGAACCCGTTCCGCAAATTGCAAAAGGACTGAAATGCGTGGTTGTAAACATTAAATAGTCTCCTTGATTTTCTATACTCGACGGAAAATTATCGGATAAAGTATTGTTTTCGCTGTCATACCCTTCCATTTTTCCGCTATAATAATAAACTACTTTTAAAAGAGAGTCGTCTTTTAACTTCTTAGTTACGTTAGTATTGTAAATTTTTACGGTAAACACCGTTCCTTCTTCGTACTCGGTTACTTTTTTACCATCTTCGCCTATGACGTTTATATTAATGTAGAATTTTACGGTTAACTTTTTATCTTTATCGCCTGTGTCTATTTTTTTAAGTATTCTATTTACGTTTTTCTTTACGGCGTAAAATCTGTAATCGGACGCAGACACGTAAGCTTCGGGCGAAAAAGTATAATTTTTGTTAGAAGTAATTTCAATATTATACTGCCCGTTTTTAGTAGTAATTACTCTTACGTTTTTCTTTACGTTATCGCTGTTTTCTATGTAATCTTCCGCTTCTGTTAAAGCGCTTACCACTTCGGCTTTATTTTTTGCCGAAACTACTTTACTTGAAGCATTGTCTAGTTTTGCGGTAATTTTAGAATAATTTTTATAAGAATATTGGTTTTCTACGTTTTTGTATCTGGTTTTTAATTGCCCGATTTTATATTCGCCGTAATATTTTAATAAAATTTTATAATCGGAATTAACCGCAAAATCTTTATCGGAAGGGCTATATGCCAAGTCGTCTTCGTATAAATCTATCGCTTTTTCCACGCGTATTATCGTAGGAAGCGGATTTTCGGGGTTTTCTTCGTGATTTATCAAGTCTTCGCAAACTTCTTCGACAATGGTTTTAAAACTTTCTAAATCGGTAAAAAAGTATCCTTTTACAAGGTCTATTTGAGAAGCGTTGCTCGCCTTATCTAATTCTTCGCAACGCCTGTCATACGCCTGCTGCATTTGTTGTAAAACGCTATCCGAATAAATGCCTTTTATCTTAAATTCGTTAAGATTTGCAAGCATTTCTTGCTTGGCTTGATTTCTCTTTTGAGTTAAATCTTCCGCCCCGCCTTTTTCTTTAATTGCTTTTATTTTATCTATCGCCGCAGTAACTTTTCCCTTTACGAAAACAACGGTTAAATTTCCGTTGTCCGCAAGAGTTTTCATGTTAAAATTCTCTGCCGTTTCGTCTTTAATGCTAATTATTTTCTCCCAATCGTAATCGGTATAATTGCCTTGAACTAACCCGTTTACGTAATCGAATAAAGCGTCCCCTTCTGCCTTAACGTTAAGCAAAACGTCGCAAGAATTTTTATATTCTTGTACTTGCGCTTCACATTCGGCGTCGGTATTTCCCGCGTCGTCAACGTAAGCGTCTATTCTTATTTTATACCCGTCCAAAACGCTTTTACCGTTGTAAATTTCATTATCTATTTCCGTCAGCGTTTCGGTATACTTTTCGCTTACCATTTGCTTATACTGTTCCCTAACGCCTGCGTTGACTACGGACGCAGTAGTTCCTAATAAAGCTATTGCAAGTAAGCATAGTATTAGCAAAAATTTAATTGTAAGAGATTTTTTCGAATTCATAAATTCTCCTTATCAAACACTTTTGTGTAAATAAACCTAGAGAAAAACACTGTGCTTGACGAAACTTCGTAGCGAAAACCGCAATTCGTATAGTTGCCTAGCATAATTTTAGTATTCTTTTTATATTTTAACACAAAAAATTTAAAAATACAATATTAAATTTA
>CAJMEI010000147.1 GCA_905212395.1 uncultured Christensenella sp.
TAATATATTATTGCAAGTGTTAGATGATGGTCGTATAACAGACTCTCAAGGAAGAACGGTAGATTTTAAAAACACGATAATTATTATGACTTCTAATTTGGGAATCAAAGCGGAAGTGTTATCTAGGGAAGAAGAAGATATAAATATATCTAGAGCGTTAAAGACAACCTTTAAACCCGAGTTTTTAAACAGGGTGGAAGAGATAGTTCATTTTAGGCGTTTATCAAGGGAAGAATGTTCGCTGATAGTTGTGAAATTTCTTTCAAAATTGCAGAAAAATCTTGCAAAAAAGGGGATAGACGCTATATTTGACAAATCTTGCGTAATCGACGTTTTAAACAAAGGTTATAGCGAAGAATACGGGGCAAGACCGCTTAAAAAAGTTATCGACAGGGAAATAGTGAATATGCTTGCCGACAGACTTTTAAACGGCGATATTAAATACGGAGATAAAATTTGTTTGTTCGCAAGTTTCGGGCAAATAGATTTTTCAATCTTATAAACGACATTTTATTTTAACGGAGGATTTATTATGCAAATCGAAATGGTTACAAAAAACTACGTGGTAAACGAAAAATTAAGAGACGTTATTGAAAAAAAAGTTTCTAAACTCGATAAATATTTTGACGACGATACGAAATGCAAGATTTATCTTAAAAAAGAAGGGTTATCTTCTAAAATGGAATTAAGTCTTGATTATAAAGGCAACTTTATCAGGGCGCAAGCTTACGGAGATAATTTCTATAACACCATAGACGAAGTTTTACCTAAAATAGAAGGACAACTCCGCAAACACAGAACTAAATTAGAAAAGAAATTAAAGAAAAACGCGTTTGTCGAAACTGCTCCTTTATTCGATATTCCCGACGTTCCCGATATAAGAATAGCAAAAGTTAAATCGTTTAAGCTCGACCCTATGACTATAGACGAAGCTATTACGGAATTCGAACTTATGGGACATACGTTCTTCGTATTTTTAGATTCCGAAACGGGTAAAGTAAAAGTTCTTTATTTAAGAGACGATAAAAACTTAGGTTTGTTGGATTTAGAGTATTAAAACATGCAAAACGTGGAAATAGGCGTTTCTACCGCTTCACTTTTTAAAAAGCAGTATAACGAACAAGCTATTCCGACTTTAAATTCTATCGACGCGAGAGTGTGCGAAATATTTTTGGAAAGTTATTACGAATACAACGTAAAATTCGGGAAAAAACTTAAAAAAGAGTTAAACGGATTAAAAGTGCATTCGTTGCATACCATGACCACGCAATTCGAACCGCAACTGTTTTTGGATAACGAAAGGGCGTATAACGACGCCGTTAAAAGTTTTACGGACGTAATGAAAGTGGCAAAACTATTAAACGCCAAAAATTACACGATGCACGGTAGAGCAAGATTTAAAAGAACGGCTAATTACGATAACTACGCTCAAACTGCGTACTATTTCAATAAAATTATAGATATAAGTCAAAGTTACGGCGTGGAAACTTGCCTTGAAAACGTCGAATGGGCGTTTTACAACAGACCCGGTTTTTTTGCCGAAGTAAAAAAAGATTGTCCTAGACTAAAAGGTGTTTTGGATATAAAACAAGCGAGAATAACGGGTTACGATTATAGTCTTTACCTAAACGAAATGGGCGAAGCCATAAATACCGTTCATTTAAGCGATTTTGACGAAAACGGGAAAGGATGTATTCCGGGTAAAAAAGGCACTTTTGATTTCGAAACGCTGTTTAAGCGTTTAAAAGACGTCGGGTTTAAAGGGAATATGCTAATAGAAGTTTACGCAGAAGCTTTTAACGACGTACAAGAATTAAAAGACGGTTTAGATTATTTAAGAAATATAAAAGAAAAAGTTTTTTAATTAAAATAATTGACTAAAATCGACAAAAGTATTAATATTTAATAGTTTGAAAAGTTAAAATTTTTTAATAAAGAGGTTTTTATGAATATTGCAGACAAAAAATGGTGTGATTCTATGAAACTTCGCCTTGATTATAACAATATGATGGACGGAATGATTAAGGGCGGAGAAGGAATTACGGACGCAGAAATCGACGCTAGTAAAGATTTAGTTAAGCATGCTTTCGATACCGTTCAAGCAAATCGCGGTAGCGGAATGATGGGTTGGTCGGAACTTCCGTACAATCAGGATAAAATCGTAGAAGAAATCAACGCTACGGCTGAAATCGTAAGAAAGAAATATAAATATTTCGTAGTTTTAGGTATAGGCGGAAGCGCTTTAGGTCCTATCGCGGCGTTCCAAGCTTTATGTCATTTACATTACAACGATTTACCCGACAAAAAGAGAAAAGGGCCTAAATTTTACGTTGAAGATAACGTAGACCCCGAAAGAATGAAAGCCTTACTCGACGTAATCGACGTAAAAAAGACTATGTTTAACGTAATTACCAAGAGCGGAGCTACCAGCGAAACTATGACGCAATACCTTATCATCATGAAGCTTTTAAAAGAAAAGCTCGGAGCTAAGGCAAGCGAACACATGATTGCTACTACTTCTGCAAATAAGGGAAATTTAATTAAAATCGCAAAAGAAGAAAACTTAAAAACTTTCTTTATTCCCGACGGCGTAGGCGGAAGATTTTCCGAAATGTGTCCCGTAGGGTTACTTCCTGCAGCGGTACTCGGTATCGATATTAAAGCGATGCTTGCAGGCGCAAAATATATGGACGAATTCTGTAAAAACGCAAACGTAAGGGAAAATCCTTCTTTAATGAGCGCGCTTTTACAATATATCGCAATGAAAAAAGGTAAAAATATTTCCGTAATGATGCCTTATGCCGATTCTTTAAGATATATGGCTGATTGGTATTGTCAATTATGGGGAGAAAGCTTAGGTAAAACCGTCGACAAAGACGGCAAAACCGTTTACGCGGGGCAAACGCCCGTTAAATCTTTGGGCGTTACCGACCAACACAGTCAAGTACAGTTATATACGGAAGGACCTTTCGACAAAGTCGTTACTTTCCTTGCGGTAGATAAATATAGAGATATTACACCTATTCCCGACGGATGCAAAGACATTCCCGACGTTAATTTCCTTTGCGGACATACTATGAACGAGTTAATTACCGCTGAAAGAGTTGCTACGGAATACGCTTTAACCGTTAAAAACAGATTAAATCATACCGTATACATTCCCGAAGTAAACGCGTTCACTTTGGGAGAATTGATGTTCTATTTCGAAATGGAAACGGCTTTTGTAGGCGAAATGCTTAATATCGACACCTATAATCAACCCGGAGTAGAAGGCGGAAAGAACGCAACTTATGCGTTACTCGGTAGAAACGGTTACGATGAAAAACGTAAAGAATTAGAGAACGCTCCTAAGAAAAAAGACGAATATATTTGTTAGTTTTTAGACCTTGCTTTTTCGGCAAGGTCTTTTTTTGCGTAAAAAACAAATTTTTATTTTTTTAAAATATTT
>CAJMEI010000148.1 GCA_905212395.1 uncultured Christensenella sp.
GAAACATTGTCTGTCATTATAACTACATCAGATGCTTCTATTGCAGATTCTGAACCAACTCCACCCATTGAAATTCCTACATCTGCTCTTGCCAAAACTGGTGAATCATTTATTCCATCTCCAACAAATGCAACTTTTGATTTTTCATCCTTTTTATTTATAATTTCTTCAAATGCATTATATTTATCTTGTGGTAACATTTCAGATTTTATATTTTGTATTCCAATTTCTTTTCCTGTTTTTTCTGCTATTTGCTTGTTATCTCCTGTAAACATATTTGTCTTAATTCCTAGTGCTTTTAGTTCTTTTATTGTTTCAACTACACCATCTTTTACTGTATCTCCTAAGTAGATTATTCCAACTAATTTATCATTTATTTTTACATATATTTTTTAAATATGTAATTTCATTAAAAATTGCTTTAAAATTACCGTTTTTTAGGTCAGTTAAATTTATTACGACGTCTATTTCGTCTACGCCGTTAATTAAAGCGTTTTCACATTCGAAAAATTTTGTTTCGCTTGTATTGTACCGTACAAACGGGAACGTTACTTAAAAAATTTTTAGAAAACTTAACAAAACAAGGCGGAACGCACACGGACGCCGTTTTAAATTCGGTTGCTTCTTTGCATAAATTTTCTATATCTTTTTGAGTACAATCTTGCTTTAAACATGTATGGTCGGTTTTTGATAATATTTCTAATTCTGTCATTGTTTTAATAAATATTTTTTTAAAATTTTAAGCGGTTAAAAAACCGCTTAATAAATTATTTTCTTGCAACTCCCGTTTTATGAGCAGTTTCGTACACAGCTTTTGCAACCGTTTTTGCTACTCTTTCGTCAAAAGGTCTTGGTAAAATATAGTCGGCAGACAATTCTTCGTCGGATACGAGCGAAGCTATCGCTTTACTTGCCGAAATGCACATTTCGTCGTTGATATCCGTAGCTCTAGCGTCTAACGCGCCCCTGAAAATTCCAGGGAAAGCTAAAACGTTGTTAATTTGGTTAGGAAAATCGCTTCTTCCCGTTCCGATAACGACTGCTCCCGCTTTTTTAGCTAAATCAGGCATAATTTCGGGTACGGGGTTAGCCATCGGGAACAAAATAGCTCCATTATTCATATTTTTAACCATCTCTTCGGTTACACAGTTAGGTGCGGATACGCCTATAAATACGTCCGCGCCTTTTAATATTTCGGCTAAACTTCCCTTTTGTTTATTCCTATTGGTTATTTTTGCCATTTCTTCTTTTTCTGCATTTAATCCTTCTCTTCCTTCGTAAATCGCGCCTTTTCTATCGCACAAAATTACGTTTTTAAGACCCATAGCTATTAATAATTTAATAATAGCAATTCCTGCCGCTCCTGCTCCGCTAGTTACGACTTTTATTTGAGAAATATCTTTTCCTACAAACTTTAACGCATTTAATAACGCGGCAAGACAGACTACGGCAGTACCGTGTTGGTCGTCGTGGAAAACGGGAATATCACAAACTTTTTTTAGCCTTTTTTCAATTTCAAAGCATCTTGGCGCGGAAATGTCTTCCAAATTTATTCCGCCGAAACTTCCCGCAAGCAAAGATACGGTTTTAACTATTTCGTCTACGTCTTTACTTCTTATGCAAAGCGGAATTGCGTCTACGTCCCCGAATGATTTAAATAAGACGCATTTTCCTTCCATAACAGGCATACCTGCTTCCGGTCCGATGTCGCCAAGTCCTAAAACTGCCGTACCGTCGGTTATAACCGCTACGGTGTTCCACCTTCTGGTTAAATCAAAAGATAAGTCTTTATTTTTTTGAATTTCTAAACAAGGCTGAGCAACCCCGGGCGTATACGCTAAAGATAAATCGTCTTTATTTTTTACGGGAACTCTCGTTACAACTTCTATTTTTCCTTTTTTCTCGTAGTGCAATTTTAATGATTCTTGCGCGTAATCCATCTGTTTCGGCACTCCTTATACTTCGACTTTTCCCTTTACTCCTAGATATATTTTGTTTTTATCTAAAATTGGGTCGATAAAATCTTTTATAAATTCTTCGGTTTGCTTAACGCTTCTTCCTATAAAATTCCTTTTATCTAAAATTCCGTCAAGCCTGTCTTTAATATTTGCAAATTTTTTGTTTTTAGATATAAGTTCTATTAAATTATTTTTTTCGCCCTTAATTTTTACGTTTTCGGACGCAATCATAGACATTTTTCTAATTTCTTCGTGTAATTCTTGTCTATCTCCGCCCGCTTTAACGCCTTCCATAATAATATTTTCGGTTGCCATAAAAGGCAATTCTTCCGAAACGTGCTTATCTATAACTTTATCGTATACGACTAATCCGTTAACTACGTTTAGATATAAATTTAAAACTCCGTCTAAAGCCAAGAAAGATTGCGATATTACTATTCTTTTATTTGCAGAATCGTCCAAAGTTCTTTCAAACCATTGCGTTGACGCAGTAAAAGACGCGTTCATAGGCATTGTCATAACAAATCTCGATAACGAACACATTCTTTCGCTTCTCATAGGATTTCTTTTATATGCCATTGCAGAAGATCCGACTTGATTTGTTTCAAACGGTTCTTCTATTTCTTTTAAAGATTGTAACAATCTTAAATCGTTTGCAAACTTATAACAACTTTGCGCGATTTGAGAAAGTATAGATAAAACCGTATAGTCGAATTTTCTTGGATACGTTTGTCCCGTTACGGCATATTTTTTATTAAATCCAAGTTTTGTTACAACTAAATCGTCTAAGCGTTTAACTTTTTCGTTATCGCCGTCAAACAAGTCTAAAAAACTTGCTTGCGTTCCCGTAGTGCCTTTTACACCTCTTAATCTTACGTTTTCTAAAATAAAATCTAAATTTTCTAAATCTAGATATAAATCTTGTAGCCACAAAGTTGCCCTTTTACCGACTGTCGATAATTGCGCGGGTTGAAAATGCGTAAAAGAAAGCGTAGGTAAATCTTTATATTTTAACGCGAAATCTTTAAGCAGTTCCATAACGCTGACTAGCTTTTTTTTGATAATATTTAAAGCGTCTTTAATTATTATGATTTCAGCGTTATCCGTACAATAACAACTCGTAGCGCCAAGATGTATTATGGGCATAGCAAGCGGAGCTTGCGTTCCGAAAGTTTTGATATGCGCCATTACGTCGTGCCTTAATTCTTTTTCAAAACGGTTAGCCAAATCAAAATCTATATCGTTTTCAAATTCCTTCATTTGTGAAATTTGTTCGTCCTTTATATTTAATCCGAGCTCTTTTTCACTTTCAGCTAAAACTATCCATAGTTTTCTCCAAAGCGAATATTTTTTTTGGTCGGAAAAATTTTTGCTCATCTCTTCGCTGGAATAT
>CAJMEI010000149.1 GCA_905212395.1 uncultured Christensenella sp.
ATTTTGATTACTAAAATAAGCGAAATAACTTAGTTTTTATATTTTTCGTCGTAATTTGTTATAACCAAAACGTTCTTCTACCCTTTTCCCGATTTTTATTAACTCATATAGTTTTAACATGTTTAATTTTGTTTTACAATATTTTACGCATTACTAAAGTCCGCTATTGCGGGCTTTATTTTAACTTTATATTTTTAAGCGCGGGATATAAAGATTTAAAGTTTTTTTCTTTTCTTCGTACTTTTCCACTCCAACTTTGTCGGGTAGCGTTACGCCGCCACAAACGACTATTTGTTCAACGGCTTTTTCAACGCTTTCGTATTCCTTACAGCCGACCATCGCTAGTATTCCCGCCCCGCAAAACATAACGGGTGCGGGAATATGCGCCCACGAATCCGCCCTTAAAAACGGAGAACCTATAATAGTTCCCGATTTTAAATAAAATTTGCTTCATAAAACGATAAAATTACAGCGTTTGTGAAAATATAAAACCGACCGAAAAGTTTTGATTTTTTTCAGTTGAAAAACTTCTCCCCTTAATTTGTTGTTTTTCAAAAAGTTTCGGTTTGTTTATTACCGACAGTCCTATAGGATTGGCGGTATTTTTTTTAAGTATTTAGTTCTATAGTTTATTGTCATTTTTATATTGTCCACTAAACGTATGTATCTTTCTTCTGTAAGGCAAAAATGCGCTTTTAATGGCTAATGTTACTGCGCAAAGCAATTAAAAACGGCGCTTGCCGACGATATATGAAAACTTGTTTTAAAAAAAGATTAAAAAGTCTCTTGCATGCTTAAAAAAACCCGAAAATTGAACTTATCAATTTTCGAGCCATTTTTTCTAAAACCATAATATATGTAAATTATTTAATAACTTTCAAGTCATCAACCTTTACCGATACACAATCACCATAATAATTTCCGTCCTTATCTATCCCGGAAAAATCCACTTCAATATAATTTTGTACGGCATTATTATCCATTACGCACCCCTTATCCCCTTTGTGAATACCAAATTTAGTATACCTTTCTTCTTCAACCAACAATTCAACCATATCGTATTCGTTTATTGCTATTGGTTCTAGAACATTTTTTGCCTTTAATTTTAAGTCGTCTAATTTAGAAAATAATTCATTTTCAATTTTTATCGGAAGTTTTTCTTTGTCTAAGTCTAAATCCATAGTCTTTATGTTAACAATCGCATAATCTCCGACGTTGTGTGGATTAAAAAATAGTACGTCTGCTTCTTCGCAATTTACATCAACTACAATTCCATGCATATTTTTAATTAAATTCTGTGATTTATAAGGCGTACAATTTTTAAGTTTTACTAAATCTAACTTCTTCATTTTATCCAACCTTTAAATAGTGTATTATTTTTAAAAAATTACTCCGTAAATCCCCTTATATCGCGCTCGGCTATCGCACTATTTTTATCATTTGATTATTTACATAAAAATAGTTTTTAAACAATTTCAAATTCTATTTCGGTTTTTCTATCGTAAATTTCCCCTTTTGGAATATCATACATTGACGCCTGTTTGGCTTTTCTAGCATAACAATAATTACATTTATGATTGCAAGTATCGTATCTACCGATATCTACTGCGGGCATACAACCGCAATTTTTTCTTTGTACGTCAATTTTGTTGTTTTTTTCTTTTGAAAGTTAGCCCTAAATTTTTATATTTATCGTTAAATAGCTCTTCAAATATTTCTCCATCAATACATTTGCTTGGAATTATACCATATTTCGACCAGTCCTCGCTCTCTGCGCAAGCTTCAATTTGTATAGCGTTTTCCCTTGCGATTTTAGAAAATTTTTCTAGCAAAATATTTTTATCTTTTTCACTTGGCGCGTGAACACTTTTAGAACATCCCGAATAACTTTCTATCACAAAACTTATTTTGCAATGCGTTGTGTAACCCTTTAAATTTTCACATAAGTATTTAAAGTTTTTTACGTGCCACTCAACGTTTATTCCGTCAGCAAACAAAATGGGATCGTATCGCCAAATAACCGGACAATGTTTTGTGAGTTCCTTAAAAGTTTTAATTCTATCTTCTATTGGCGGAAGTCCGCCTTCAATCCACTTTGGATAAGGATTTAAAGTGTATAAGAAGTAAAAAACAAAATCTTTTAACTTATCTATTTGATTAAGCAATGGCTTTGGGTTCTTAGACCAAAAAACTATACCTTCTATATTTCCTTTGGCTTCAATCTTTTTATCTCCGATTAAATTGCTAAACACGTTTGTAATTTCATACTTTTTAAGTGGAATTCTTGCAATTTTCTTTGGATTAATCGGGTTTGGGACTAAGGCAAATTCATCTTCCAAACATTTAAAAAACCACTCGCTATAAAAAGCGGGAATATCCGTCCTTCTACTAACACTTAGTATCATAAAAAAGCTCCGAACTAATTTCTTTTTGCTTTAATTATTATACCTTTTCCATCAAGAATTTCATAGCGTTTTGCTTCAAAATATTGTTTTAATTTTTTTATTAAGTTATTTATAAACTCTTGCTCAACTGTTGGCATATGAAAATTGCTGTTTATTGTATAATCACACACCAAATAAAACGTATCTTGATTTTTTAATGCGTTTATTAACAATTTTTCTAAATCAGTGTTTTCGGATATTGTAAACAATGAATTAAAGAAGCATAAAACAAGGTTGTTTTGACTTCCATTCAAAAGAAATGTTCCTACATCAAATTTTATAGTCTGTGGCAACTTGGGACTAAAATTTTTATAATTATTTGTTTTCACGATAGCCCATTCATATTCATCAATTCCATAATATTTAATGTTGTTTCCAAACAATTCTTTTGCACTTATATAATCTAATCCTATACCACAACCAAATGAAAAGATTGTTGGAATTTTATTTCCCATAATCTTTTTAAGTTCAATAAAACTTTCTTTATTTTTGATATAATTTTTTTCTCCAAATTCTTGCAAATAATTTAAATTTGAACAAAGATTGTCATATTTCAAGTGTCTTGCACAATCTTTTTTACAGCTTTCACATTTAGGAAATTTAAATCCTTTCCACAATTTACTAATTTCCATAATATTTCTCCTTTTAAAATGCAAAAGTTAAAGAACATTTACATTTCTTCAACCTTTTACTTGCATTTTATCATAGTAATTTTCAAAGTCACTACTTATATGACACTTTTTTATCTAAATATTTTTTCTTCGTTTCAAATCTCTCTAATTTCTTTACTTGTCTATAAAAAAATGAGCAACTTTTTGTTGCTCGCTTTTTTTTGGCTGGGGTGGAGAGATTTGCTTCTTGATTTTTGAAAAACATCTTTTT
>CAJMEI010000150.1 GCA_905212395.1 uncultured Christensenella sp.
GCCCAGAAATAAACAATTATGATTTAGTCCGTTATCGTTTAGTAAAGAATATTTGCTAACAACCGCTCCGCTCTTTTTTTCATACGCGCCGAAAACTACTTTTTGTATTCTTGCGTTTACTATCGCGCCCGAACACATTATGCAAGGCTCTAACGTGCAATATAAAACGCAATCGTCAAGACGCCAACTTTTAAGTTTTTTACACGCTTTATTTATTGCTAAAATTTCCGCGTGATATAAAGCGTTTTGCTTTTTTTCTCTTTTATTGAAAGCTTTTGAAATAATCTTGCCGTTTTTTACGATTAACGCCCCTATCGGAACTTCACCCTTTTTTTCGGCTTTTTCGGCAAGCTCTAAGGCTTTTTCCATAAAATATTTATCGTTCACTTATGATACCTACCGTTTTCTTTTATTTTAAAGGCTCTATATAACTGCTCTAAAAGGATAACGCGCGCAAGCGTGTGCGGAAAAGTCATATCCGAAAAAGATATTTTGTCGTTTGCGAATTTTCTTACGCTTTCGCTAACGCCGTAAGAACCGCCTATTATAAACGTTACTTCTTGTCCGCCGTCAACGAATTTGGAAACGTATTCGCTAAAACTTTCGCTAGAAAATTTTTTTCCGCCTATATCCGTTAATACGCAGTATCCGCGTAACTTTTCAATAATAGAATCGCCTTCTTTTTTCTTTATAATTTCGGCTTCGCACTCGTTTGGTTCGGCAACAAAATTTTCTTCTCTGCATTGCGCAATATTAAGTTTACAAAATCTTGACAACCTTTTTGAATATTCGTCTACCGCGTTTTGAAAATATTTTTCCTTTATTTTCCCTACGCATACTACGTTTATTTTTATCATAATTGAACCAACCACAATATTAAACAAAGCCCGAAAGGCATAAGTAAATACAGCAATTCCTTATTTAATTTTTGTTTGCGTTCTTTTCTTTTAATAATATGTATTAAGGCAAAAGTCGTACAAATTATAGCTATGATTATACCTATCGTAGTAAGAATTATAGTCGCGACTTTATTAAATTCTATTTTTCCGTAATAAATAACCAAAATAAAAAAGTTATTTAAAAAATGCATTAAAATGTTAGATAAATCGCTTTTCGTTAAAATTACGGTAAGAGCAAAAACGCAACCGAACACGAATTGATATATCGTTTGCGCGGGATTCATGTGGAAAAACGCAAATAAACACGCCGAAATTAAAACTCTTGCCAAAACCGAATACTCGTGTAACGATTCGAAAATTATTTTTCTAAATAAAAGCTCTTCGCATATGGCAGGTAAAATAGCAATAAAAATCGTGCATAAAATAAAGTTTATTATAGAAAAATCGGGCAAAACGGTAGTAGGACTAACGTAACTAGTCTTTTTTTCTAAAAACTTAATAAAAAAATCGTTAGCGTGAGCAAATCCGAATATTAAACTGATAGTAAACGCTAAAATAAACGGTACGTATTTAACGTGCAAAGTTTCCCTTTCTAAAACGCAAGGATATATTTTTTTATCGAATTTTCCGTAAAGCAAAAAAACTATAATAAAAGATATGGAAAATAACCCGTAATTTAAACAGGTAAACCAAATTTTTTTACCGTAATATGCGTTTAAAGTACTGCCTTTCGGCATTTTTGCGCTTAGTAAAGTAGATAAAATTAAACTTAACACGAAATAAACGCCTAAGGTGAATATGAAAAACAACGAACTTTCTTTCACCGATAATCTTTTGCTTTCTTCTTGTATGTGTTCCATAGTCCTTTAATGGTAAAGGAGCAAGAACTTCCTGCTCCTTAAAAAATAATATTGTAAATCAGTTTCTATCAAAACTTCTTGCTCTCATCAAAGCGATTTTAGCAAGCGTATCCGTAAATACGCTTTCTTTAATTCTTACAGTCCAATAACCCGTTTTGCCAGGCCAGTTCATTCTGTATTCGTTGCCGAGTAATAATAAATCTTGAATGGGTATCATCGTAAGTTTACTGTCGCAAGCGTAAGCTATATCGAGAAGCGCGTTGGCAACGCTTTCCGCTCCGCTTAACTTTTTGTAAATTTGTAAGTAGTCAAGACATTTTTGAACTTTTTCTTTAAACTCGGTAAAAGTTTCTTTGTCTAAACTCTTAACGTATCCCATAACGGTTTCGTTATCGTGCGTACCCGTATAGCATACGGAATTTTCAGTAATATTCCAAGGTAAATACGGATTTTTATCGTTATCGCCAAAGGCAAACAATACGACTTTCATAGAAGCAAAACCGGTTTCGTATATAAGATTGTATACGCCTTCGTCAAGCGTTCCTAAATCTTCCGCGATTATCTTTCTGTTTTTGAGTTTAGCAAAAATTTCCCTTCCGTCGGCTTTTTCCCACGTGCCGTTTACAGCAGTAGTTTCCGTTACGGGTATAGACCAAAATCTATCTAACCCCCTAAAATGGTCTACCCTTACCACGTCGAATATCTTTTGAGCGTGAGCAATTCTGTCCATCCACCATTTATAATCGGTTTTCTTTAAATAGTCGTAGTCGTATACGGGATTTCCCCATAATTGACCCGTAGCCGAAAAATAATCCGGCGGTACGCCCGCTATAAACGTCGGTTTTAAATTCTCGTCTAATTTAAACACGTCGTGATGTTTCCATACGTCAACGCTGTCGTAAGAAACGTAAAGCGGTAAATCTCCTATTATTTTTATTCCGTTCGAGTTAGCGTATTTTTTAACCTTTTTCCATTGTTGCCAAAATTTATATTGAATAAAAAGCCAAAATAAATATTCCCTTTTATTTTGATTTTTAAAAGCTTTTAATGCGTCTACGTCCGAATACTTATATTCGGCAGGCCAATCCGTCCAACATACGGGATATTTTTGCTTTAACGCCATAAATAAAGCGTAATCGTGATATTCGCCCTTTTGAACAAACTTTACAAAGTCTTTATCTTTTACATTAAAACGCGAAAAAGCTTTTCTTAAAAGAGTATATCTCGTCTCATACAAATAACCGTAATCGATTTTTTCACCCTTTTCGATTGCCTTTTCAACTTCTCTGAATGTTAAAAGTCTTTCGTCTCTTAACGTTTCTAGGTCAATAAAATAGGGATTGCCCGACCTATCCGAACAAGATTGATAGGGAGAATCTCCGTACCCCGTTTGAACCAAAGGAAGAATTTGCCAATAGGAGTGCCCGCTTTTCTTTAAAAAATCTACGAATTTTATCGCGTTTTTCCCGAGCATTCCTATGCCGTATTTACTCGGTAAAGCGGAAATCGGCATAATTATTCCGCACTTTTTTTCCATAATTTCTCCTCTAAAAGTAAAACTTTT
>CAJMEI010000151.1 GCA_905212395.1 uncultured Christensenella sp.
ACTTATATGCTTGTTGGAGAAGCACCCGGATATAAGGGGTGTGGAGTAACTGGAATTCCATTTACAGATGAGAATGAGATGAAGAATCATCTGGGAACGGATCAGGCTGGGTATTATTTTGGAAATATTAAGCAAAATAAAGGTATAAGAAATTTTTAAAAATGTAAAAAATTTTTTAAAGGAGCTAATATGGATTTAAAAAAATTTAACCAAGAAGCAATAAACGCTATTTATAAAACCGCGCAAATAGGATTAAGTTCTATTTCCAACGTTTCCGAAAAAGTTACCAACTCAGCTTTTAAACAAGAACTTGAAAGCGAATACGAAGGATACGAAAAATTTATAAGCGAACTTTTAAGCTTTATTAAAGAAAACGATTACGAAACCAAAGAAGTAAACCCTATGAAAAAAGCTTTTATGTGGACGAGTATTAAATTAAATACGCTTACGGACGACTCTTGCGGACATATCGCGGAACTTATGCTTAAAGGCACGGTTATGGGAATTAGCGAAATGCAAGAAATGGCTAACTCGGGAGTAAAAGCGTTAGACGAAAAAATACTTTCGTACTGTGAAAAATTAAAAAGCCTAATGGAACAATATGAAGAAAATTTAAAGAAATTTTTATAATCAAAATTTTTCGCAGAATTATTTTAAACTTAACGCAACGATATTTTACAGCAAGCGGACGCCTTTTAAAAAAGGCGTCCGCGTTTTATATTTTTAATAAATACTAAACGAAAAAATTGTTTTTTAACAGAATTTTTTAACTAATTAACAATACTAAATTACTCGTTTTTTGCGTTTACTTCTAAAACGCCGTTATCTACTTTCATTTCGTCTATTCTAAACGTTCTTCTTTCGGCTTGCAAAGACTTATCACACTTAACTACGTCTCTCCCGTGATAGACGATATAATATTTTCCGTTTTCTTTTATTACGCTGTTATGTCCCGTTCCTTCTTGGAAATCGTTTTTTCTAAGTAAAGGTTTATAAGTATTATCGTCGGGATATTTTTTAAACTTTAATTTTCTTAAATCGTCCGTTTCGCCTTTCGCTACCGCATATCCTATAAAATACGTTTCCTTTTCGTAAGCAGAACCCGAATACATACAATAATGGTAATCGCCTTCTTTAAAATAAAAAGCTCCTTCTATCGTGTGCCAGTGTTGACCTTTTTTAAACCTGTCTTTTTGGAAAATTTCCTCATCTAAGCTAGGTTTTACTACCGCAACGGGTTTTCCTTCTACGCTATATGGGTCGGGCATTTTATCTACCAAAATATACGTTCCCGCTCTAACGGAATCATAATCGTTATTGCAATAGAATATGTATAGTCCGCAATCCGTATTAACAACATGAGCGTCTATGGAAAACGGCGGAAGCAAATCTTTAACGTAATGCCAATTAGTTTCGGGATTATCCGATTCTATTACTTGAATTCTTTGAGTATGTACGTCGTCCGAATCTTTTTTCATAGAAGAAACGTACATATAAAACTTTCCGTCTATTTCTATTACGCTAGGCGCCCAATATTCTTTTTCGTCTTGTTTAGAATAAACTATTCCTAAATAGTCGTAGTTTATCATATCTTTACTTTTATATAATTGAACTCCGTCAACGTGAGTTGCGTATACGTAATAAAAACCGTTTGCCTTAATTATATAGGGGTCGGGCTGTGATAAATTTTTAGAGTTATCGTTTATATGAAGTTTCATATTTTCTCCTTAAATGTTTTAGAGTGAATTCTAATATATTATACAATAAAATAAATCGCATTTCAACAAAGAAATGCGATTTATTTTATTTATTTTTAATTAGTTTTCGTCTATCCAAGCTTGAACTTTTGCTTTGCAAATGGTTTTAATAGTTTCAACCGGATATTTTGAATCGGCACCGCCGACGCCATAAATAAAGAAATTACCTTTTTCGGTTTGGAATAAAACTTCCTCATACCCTGCGGGGTCCCCGAAATAACTATGAGATACTCTCTTAATTTCTTTAGCTTTTTCAGTATCGTATAATACTTTACCGATAGTCTTTTGCATAAACACTACCTCCTTACATAAACTTTATAGCTAAAATTTACCATTTTTTTTGTAATTTGGCAAGCGTTTTTTACCATAAAATCAAAATTTTTAAAAAACATTAAATTTCAAGCGTTTTTAAACTCTTTTTTAATTTTACTTTTTTTTAGATAAAATCTAAAATTTTACTCTTTTTCTTGTCCATTTTCACGGTTTATTACGCTCATAAAACTTTTATTTGAAACAACCAACGCGCCTACGACGATTACTATTAACATATCTACGAATACAAAGCTATTATACGCAACGGAATAAGTAAATACGTTTTTACCGTTTGCATACGCGCCGAAAGCGAATACTCCCGACATAAGATGCGATACAAATCTGAAAATCGCAGTAATTATCGCGCTAAATGCAAACTTTAAAGACGGCAAAGTGTTAAATACGTTAAAGTCTTTTAAAGCTCCCGTTAATGCTATTGCGGAAAACGCTATGGGATAATCCAACATAAATTGGGCGGGGTGAATTATAAACGGGTCTTGTATAGCTTGTAATAGCCCGTAAATTACTCCGCAAATAAGTCCTTTTTTACATCCGTAAATATAAGCGAATAACATTATAGGAAGAAGCGAACAAAGAGTTATACTTCCGCCTTGCGGTAATTTAAACAATCTCATATAAGATAAAGCAAACGATAACGCTATGCAAACGCCCGCCGTTGCCAAACATTTACTGTCGAATACAAAATTCCCGTTTTTATCTAAATAGAAAACGAGCGATACCATAATTATTACGAGTAATACCGCAAAAACGTATAACGCTTTGTTGTTAAGCTTTTCTGAATAATATCCGTCTGCGGTAAAGTTTTTGGAATAATAAATTCCCATAGTAACAAGAGTTGTAATTAAAGCGAGTAAACATACAACACCGCACAAAATAGACGCCCTTTTAATAGACATACCTTTTAAGCTTAAAACTGCGATAATTATTCCCGAAATAAGTAACAAAGAAAGCGTTATTATAGACGGCATAAATACCATTAAACTTACTTGCTTTGCGTTTAAATAGTTATCTTCCAAATACGCCTTGTCGTATTTTTCCTTAATTTCCAACGACAAAAGCAATATTCCGATAATTAAAGCGTAAAAGAAAAAAGATATTAAACTTATTTTTAATATTTTTTTAAAATTCCATTTTACAAAATAAGATATTACGCAAAGAATTATTAAACAACAAAAAATTGCGACTGTAAAATAGAAAAGGTAAGGCTGTA
>CAJMEI010000152.1 GCA_905212395.1 uncultured Christensenella sp.
ATTTATATTTCATTCTTTCGAATGTTATAAATCTAAACTTAAGTGTTTTATCAAGCTCTTAAAACTTCTTGTTTTTTATTAAAAACTTTTTACGATTTTCTAAAGCTTCTATCGCAACAAGTTTAGATAAATTGAATTTTCCGTTTATTATCCCGTTTTGATTAAATCTATAATAATATAATTCTTCCGACGTAAAAACCCATTTTTCGGCTAAACATATTTCATTAACGTAAAATTCGTCTTCGTTATTTTTGCCGACCGGAAACCTTAGAACGCCGAAATTTTCGGTTTTATATAATTTCCCCCAAGCAACCGTAAAATTTATGCTTCCTGACAAAATTTTAAATAATGCTTCCCTGCCCGATAAAATTTCTACTTTTTTATCTAAAATTGCATCGCTTTCTTTTAAATTGTCGCTAAAAGTTTTATAAGCGCAAACGGACACGCTCGCCCCGCTTGAAATAAGGTTTGCATAAAGCGTTTGGATAAAACAATTAGATATTACGTCGTCCGAATCCACAAAAGTAAAAAAATTACCGCTCATATTATCGAGTCCGTAATTTCTAGCCGACGATAATCCACCGTTTTCTTTATGAACAACCTTTATTCTTTGGTCTTTTAAAGCGTATTCGTCGCAAATGGCTCCGCTTTTATCTTGCGAACCGTCGTCAATTAAAATAATTTCTAAGTCTTTATAACTTTGATTTATTACGGAATCTAAACATTCTCTTAAAAATTTCTCAACGTTGTAAACGGGAATAATTACCGAAATTTTATCCATTTAATCTTTTTTTCTCTCTCTTTTTTTCTATAAACTTTCTTAAAGTGCAATTATAAACGGTAAGAATGGGTCTAAAATGTAAAAAAGCGTATACTTTTTTTCTTTGAAAATTATCGTACGGATATTTTATTGCGTCTTGCAACACCTTTTTAGAAATAAGTTTATTAGCCTTTTTTCTATCCTTTTTATCTAAACGAAAATAAACGCTAGTTAAAGCGAACACCAAAGAAGATACAGCTTTTTTTGCTATCGGTTTAACATCTTCCGTAAGAGTTTCTATAAATTCGTCCATTAACTCCACGTTTTTTAATATATCCGTTATTTTTTTTAGTTTTGGTTTAGAAGAAGTCGTAGTACCGCTATGCAAACGCGCGTTCGTTAGGTAAATATCCGTTTGCATTACCTTTGCGTTAAAATCCGATAAATACAACTGTAAAGCGTATAAATTATCTTCGTATTGTATTCCTTCATAGTATTTAATACCTATATTAGTTAAAAATTGCCTTTTAATTATTCCGTTCCAAAGTAGGCAATTATAACCGGCTTGAATTAGCTCGCAAAAATATTTTTTGGACGAAATAACTTTATTTAAAGATTCGGTTTTAGGCAAAGTTAAAAAACTCTTTTCTTCCCCTTCCACAAAGGAATTCCACCCGCATTTTATATAATCTAAATCGTTTTGTTTACATAAATCGTACAAGTTATTTAGCACGTTGGGATACAAATAATCGTCGCTATCTAAAAGCAATAAATACTCGCCCGTAGCGTTTTCTATTCCCTTATTTCTCGCCGTTGACTGACCGCAATTTTCTTGCGAAAACACTTTTATAAAAGGATATTTTTCTTTATAGCTTTCAGCAACGCTAAGGGTATTATCGGTTGAACCGTCGTTTACGATTATTATTTCACATTCTATGTTTTGATTGATTATAGATTCTATACACTGACCTAAATACTTTTCAACGTTGTATGCGGGAAGTACTGCCGTAATTTTAACCATTTTTCACCTTATCGTAGTGTTTGTCTAAAATAATTCTGCAAAAATTAAACAAAAATATTTTTTTTGCAATATATTTAGAATACGCGTTAAACATAAGTTTTATCCTTGTGGAAAATTTTACTAAACTTACGCATTTTTTTCTTTCGCTTTTATCAACTCTTCCGTATATAGAAGTAAGCTGATAAAAACTTGCGCTAACATATTTTAACGCGTATTTTTTTAACGGATTTTTTAAGTTAAATTTTTTTATTAAATTTAGCTCGCTTTCAACTATTTTTGCTACGTCTTGCGCCTTTTTATAAGTTAAATTGTTAGTGCAACCCGTATCTCTTTTCACGTAAACGTAAAAGTATTCGTCCGTTTGCATAAATTTTCCGTTATTTAAAAGACAATTTAAGAAAAACAGTTGGTCTTCTTCGTAGGCGATTCCAACAGGAAAAAATGAATTCGTTTTTACCAAATATTCTTTTTTATATAGTCCTAGCCACGGCACAACTTCGTTAAAACGATATATAGCCGAACTTTTTAAAAATTCTTGTCCCGAAATTACTTGATTTATTTTAGGAAAAGAAGGCGGATTATGCTCAATAAATTCGCCTTTTTCTTCGTTAAATATTCTATACGCGCCTCTTATTACGTCTAAGTCAAATTGCTTGCATAAATTATAAAACTTTTCTACTATAAATTCGCTTTCGTAATAATCGTCGGCGTCTAAAAAACAAACGTATTCTCCTTGAGCTTCTTTTAGCCCTACGTTTCTTGCGTTTGAAACGCCCTTATTTTCGGTTACTATTACCTTTATCTTTTCGCTTGATTTTGCCAAGTTTAAAGCTATTTCTTCCGTTTTATCTGTTGCTCCGTCCACTACGATTATTATCTCTTTATCTTCAACGGTTTGTTGTAACGCGCTTTCTACCGAACGGGATAAATATTTTTCTACGTTATACGACGGAATTATTATTGACAGCTTTATTGTAAGTTACCTCCGATTTAGTGTTCCTATGACCTATATAATAACCAAACATAAGCCACAATAAATAGCATTTAACGCCCGGACCGAACGGACAAAGCGCCTCTCCTATTCCGCCCACAAGCATAACTACGGTTATAATAAATAAGTTTAATCTTAAATCTCCGTCTTTTTTTTCTTTTCTGTCTTTCCAAACATAGTAAAGTGGAGAAAATGCGAAAGCAAATGCAACAGAACCCCCTGCTACGCCAAAAATTCCAAGCGTATTGTAATAAAAGTTCTCTAAAACCTCCGGAGGTCCGCCTGCTCCTAATACCCAAATATATCTGAAATTATTTTCAAGCCATTTAAAACGTTCTGTTCTTGTAGACGTTATTTCGTTTATGTTTTCTTCTTTTAATTCTTTATCTTTTAAAAATATCTTTTTAATTGCAATATCGTAAAAGTCTGTTTTATACATCAATAATAAATAAACAGT
>CAJMEI010000153.1 GCA_905212395.1 uncultured Christensenella sp.
CAATTCGCCGTTCGTCAATCATGCAAGCATGTTGACTCACTTACGCTCATTATACCATGAATTACCTTTTTGCGCTATTAACCTTGCAATCACATTAAGAACATGCTAAAATTTAAACTTGTTTTTTTATAAATTTTTAAAAATCGAAAATTTTATTAAAGGCAATTTTTAAAAGCATATTTTTTATTTGTATAAAACCAAAGCTTAAATTTGCAAAAACGCAAAAATTTCGGTTAAAAAATAAAAGGCGTAAAAACGCCTAAGGTAAATGCGAGAATTTTAACAAGCAAAATAAAATAAAACGGAGAAAAAAATGGCGCAAGTAACAAAGGCGGTAATACCCGTTGCGGGATTCGGAACGAGATTTTTACCTTTCACAAAAGCTGTACCAAAGGCTATGTTGCCCGTTGTAAACAGGCCCGCCGTCGAAATTATAATAGACGAAGCTTATATGAGCGGTATTAAAGAAATAGCTTTAATAGTCGGTCAAAATAAAGAAGTATTGCAAGCTCATTTCGGCGACAATGAAGTTTTGAATAACACTCTTTTAAAAGGCGGGAAAACCGACTTTTATCAAGCTGTAAACAAGTATAAAGATTTAAAAATTAGCTTTATAGAGCAAACGGAACAAAAGGGAACGGCGCATGCTATAAGCTTAGCGAAAGACTTTGTAGACGGACAACCTTTTGCGGTAATGTTCGGGGACGATTTAATGTACAATAAAGTACCCGTAATAAAACAGCTAATCGACGCTTACAACCAAAAGCAAGCTACAGTTATAGGTTGTAAAAGAGTTCCGTTCGACCAAGTAAGTAAATACGCTACCGTCGAATACGAAAGCGAAGAAAACAACTTATACAAAATATCCAAAATAATAGAAAAACCAAAAAAAGAAGAAATAAAAAGCAATTTATCCCCGCTTGGAAGATACGTTTGCTCTTGCGAAATTTTTGATATAATACAAGCCTTAAAACCCGGTAAAAACGGCGAATATCAGTTTACCGACGCCTTAGACGTAATATCGCGCGAAAAAGGCGGATACGCTTTGGAGTTCGAGGGAATAAGGTACGATATGGGGGATAGGCTCGGCTTTTTAAAAGCCAACGTAGAATTTGCGTTAAGGGACGAGGGTTTAAAAGGCGAGTTCGAAAACTATTTAAAAGAAATTTTAAAATAGCGTTAAAAACGCGAAATTAAAATGTAAAAGCAATTAAAATTTTAGAAAAAATAACGATTTTTTAAAATTTTATTAAATTACGGAAAAAGATTATGTCGGATAAAATAACTAGCGAAATAACGGAAATAATAAAGGAAGCGCAAAACGTCGGTTTAAAAAACGGCGTGCATTATATCGGTACGGAAGAAATAGTATACGGTATGCTTGCGGTATCCGATAATTTTGCTAAAAAAATCCTTAAAGAATACGGTTTAGACGAGCGTAATTATTATCCGTACTTACAAAAGACCTTTAGAAAAAAAGACAATATGAACGGTTTTACGCCTACGGCAAGGTCTATAAACAACTTAGCGGTGGCGATAGCTAAAAAACAGTCCGAAAACTATTTCGTAAGTAGCGAACATTTATTGCTCGCGATTTTAAAAACGCAAGATTGTTTAGCTATGCAAATTTTTCGTAATATGCGTTTAGACGTGGCTTCTATGGAGAAAGAACTTGAAAAAAGGCTTTCTTTAATGAATAAACCGTCTACCGAAAATTTTAAAACTCAAACGAATTTAGTAACGGGATACTCCGCGCCTGATTTATCCGAAATAGAAAATTTAGGCGAAGATTTAACTTTAAAGGCATACGAAGGGAATCTTGAAAAAGTTATCGGAAGGGATAACGAAATAAACGAAATTATAAGGGCGCTTGCAAGAAAAACCAAAAACAGTCCCGTTTTAATAGGCGAGCCGGGCGTTGGTAAAAGCGCGATTGTAGAAGGGCTTGCTCAAGAAATAGTCGCGGGCAGAGTACCCGATACTCTTATGAATAAAACCATTTTTTCGTTTAATTTATCTTCCGTGATTTCGGGCACGAAATATAGGGGAGAGTTCGAAGAAAAGTTTAAAAAAGCCATAGATATATTTCAACAAAACGACGTAATAGTATTTATTGACGAAATACATAATTTAATGGGCGCGGGAAAAACGGAAGGGAGTATAAACGCTTCCGAAATGTTAAAACCTATGCTTGCTCGCGGAGAATTAAGGCTTATAGGAGCTACGACTTACGACGAATACGCAAAATTCATCGAACCCGACGAAGCTATGAAAAGGCGTTTTCAACCCATATACGTTAAAGCTCCCACGCAGGACGACGCGATAAAAATAATTATAGGCATAAAAGATAAATTCGAAGCTTTTCATAGGGTCGAAATTAAAGACGAAGCGGTTATAGAAGCCGTAACTTTATCCGAAAGGTATTTCAGCGATAGGCAGTTGCCCGATAAAGCAATAGATTTAATAGACGAATGCGCTGCTCAATCTAAACTTCAATCGAGAGCGCCCGAAAAGCAAATGCTTGCCTTAAGGGAAAAAATGAGCAAGCTAGACGTAGATTTAGAACACGCCTATAAAATTTCGGACGAAAAAAGGTTTAATAAATTAAAATCCGAAAGAATTTCGCTCGAAAACGAAATGAAAGCTTTAAACGAAAAGAGAATAGCGATAAATTCGGGTAAAAGACCGTATATAGACGCGCAAGACGTAGCTAAACTCGTCAGCGAAAAAACGGGGATTCCCGTTGCAAGACTTACCAAAGAAGAGTCGGAAAGACTACTGTCTTTGGAAAAGGAACTTCATAATAGAATAATCGGACAAGAAGAAGCGGTAAGAGCTGTTTCGCAAGTGTTAAAAAGGGCAAGGCTAGGTTTAAACGACGGAGATAAACCGCTTGGTTCGTTTATATTCGTAGGTTCTACGGGGGTAGGAAAAACCGAATTGTCAAAAGCCCTTGCCGAAATTATGTTCGGCGACGAAAAACTTATGATAAGAATCGATATGGGCGAATATTCGTCGAGAGAAGACGTTACAAAGCTCATAGGTTCGGCTCCCGGTTACGTTGGTTCGGACGAAGAAGGGTATTTAACCCAAAGGGTAAGAAGAGAGCCTTATTCAGTTGTTTTGTTTGACGAAATAGAAAAAGCTCATCCCGACGTGTTCAACGTATTATTGCAGGTTTTGGACGAAGGCAGGCTTACCGATAACAAGGGAAGAACGGT
>CAJMEI010000154.1 GCA_905212395.1 uncultured Christensenella sp.
CGATTTTATTTACTAAATTTTTATTAATAATTTTCTGCGCGAACTTCGAAATAACTTTGCGGATGGTTGCAGGTAGGACAAACTTCGGGAGCTTTTTCGCCAATTACTATATGTCCGCAATTTCTACATTCCCAAACTTTTACGGAAGACTTTTCGAAAACCTGCGCAGTTTCTATATTTTTTAATAACGCTCTGTATCTTTCTTCGTGACTTTTTTCAATTTGAGCTACAAGTCTAAACTTTGCCGCAAGTTCCTTAAAACCTTCTTGTTCGGCGGTTTTTGCAAAATTTTCGTACATATCCGTCCACTCGTAGTTTTCTCCATTTGCCGCTTCTACAAGATTTTCAGAAGTACTTGCAATACCTTTTAGTTCTTTCAACCAAAGTTTTGCGTGCTCTTTTTCGTTATCCGCAGTTTTTAAAAACAATGCGGAAATTTGTTCATAACCTTCTTTTTTTGCAACGGAAGCAAAATATGTGTATTTATTTCTTGCCATACTTTCACCGGCAAAAGCCTGCTCTAAATTCTTTTCCGTTTGCGTTCCTTTATATTTATTGTCTGCCATAATTACTCTCCTTATTTTAGATTATAAATAATTACCCCGACCATTTAAGTCGGAGTAAATTAATTCTTAGAAAAATTTAGCGAAATACTTAATAGTTCTTACCATTTGGCTGGTATAAGAGTTTTCGTTGTCGTACCAAGAAACAACTTGTACTTGATAAGTGTCGTCGTCGATTTTAGCAACCATAGTTTGCGTAGCGTCGAACAAAGAACCATATCTCATACCGATAACGTCGGAAGATACGATTTGGTCAGTGTTGTAACCGAAAGATTCGGTTGCAGCGTTCTTCATAGCTTCGTTAATTCCATCAACGGTAATATCTTTACCTTTAACAACCGCAACTAAAATGGTGGTAGAACCCGTAGCGGTAGGAACTCTTTGAGCAGAACCGATAAGTTTTCCGTTTAATTCGGGAATAACTAAACCGATAGCTTTTGCAGCGCCCGTAGAGTTAGGAACGATGTTCATAGCGCCTGCTCTACTTCTTCTTAAATCGCCTTTTCTTTGAGGACCGTCAAGAATCATTTGGTCACCCGTGTAAGCGTGAACGGTAGTCATAATACCCGATTGAATGGGAGCGTAATCGTTTAAAGCTTTAGCCATAGGAGCTAAACAGTTCGTCGTACAAGAAGCAGCCGAAATAATGTGATCGTCCTTAGTTAAAGTTTCGTGGTTTACGTTGTAAACGATAGTGGGAAGGTCGTTTCCTGCGGGAGCAGAAATAACAACTTTCTTAGCGCCTGCGTCGATATGAGCTTGAGCTTTTGCCTTAGAAGTATAGAAACCGGTACATTCTAAAACAACGTCAACGCCGATTTTTCCCCAAGGAAGTTCAGCAGCTTTCGCCTTAGCGTAAATAGTGATTTTCTTTCCGTCAACTACGATGTATCCGTCTTCTTTAACCGTTCCGTCTTCATTAAGAACAGCTTCGCAACTTTCTACTTTGTGACTATTTGCATAGTTACCTTGCGTAGTATCGTACTTTAATAAGTGAGCGAGCATTTTAGGACTCGTTAAGTCGTTGATAGCAACGATTTCAAAACCCTCTGCTCCGAACATTTGTCTGAAAGCCAAACGGCCGATTCTTCCGAAACCGTTAATAGCTACCTTAACATTTGCCATTTTTATTTACCTCCAAAAGATTTCTTTTTAACAATCTATATTATATCTTTTATCGGTAAAATAGTCAACGGTTTTTTGAAAAAAATATGCGATAAATCAGTTTACGTTATTGAAAACGACTTGATTTTCTTCTTCTCTCGATACAAAATTTTCTTCTTCGGTCGAAAGTTTGTTTATGCTGACTTCGTAAGCGGTCATGGTGCGAACGTCGTCTTCGGAAAACTTCTTTTGATATTCCCTACTTTGAATACGTCCGTTTATAGTTAAAAAGTCGCCTACTTGCAAATTTTTAACGAATCTTGCGTTTCTTCCCCAAGCGATACAAGGGATATAATCAGATTTATTGTAAGCTCTGTTTACTGCAAGCAATACGTCGGCTATTTCCCTATTAAAGGGAGTCGTTCTATATACGGGTTCTTTACAAACGTAACCCGATAGCGTTATCGAATTAGGATTTTTATTTTCTTCGTTCTCGACTATATCTCTTGCAAAAACCGTAAGCATAAGCTTGCTTTTATTTTCTACGAGTTTATTGTAAGAACGGAATTGACCTATTGCCGAAATAGTTTTGCCTACCTGCAAATCTTTTTCTTGAATCAATCTTTCGCTTACCGTTATCGGCAAAACGTCCGCTTGCCCCGATAAGCGTTTTATCATGACGTCCATTTCGTAAAAGCCTTCTCCGTAAATTTCGTGAGAATATCTTGCGGTAGAAACAATTTCACCTCTAACGTAAACCCTGTTGTTGCCTTTTTCTACGTATTCCATTTTACCTCCTAAAAGTCGAATTATCGACGATACGTTTATTTTTTCCGTTGTGTACCTAGCGCATCAACGAAGTAACCTTGTTTATAAATCAATTCCCCAATCGGAACGAAAGTATATCCTTGCGAAATAAGCACTTCGAAAATACCAGGTAAGGCTTCTAAAGTGTGCATGCCGTTATTGTGGCATAAAATTATAGAACCGCATTTTACTTTTTTAAGCACTCTTTCGGTAATTTTTTCTTTGGATAAATCTTTCCAATCGAGCGAATCGACGTCCCATTGAATAGTGTAAAGCCCCATAGACGAAACGGTGTTTATAAGTCTGTCGTTATAATCGCCGTAAGGCGGACGGAAAAGCGTAACTTTTTTACCCGTTATCTTTTCAATCGCTTCTTTAGACGTGTTTATTTCGTCTTTAATTTTTTGTTCGTCTAATTTACTCATATATTTATGAGTTGCCGAATGAGTTTCTACTTCGTGTCCCTTTTCGCTTATTTTTTTAACGGTTTCGGGATATTTTTCCACCCAAAACTGAACGCAAAAAAACGTGCTTTTAACGTTATATTTTTCCATAACGGAAAGCATACCGTCGGTAAATTCCGTTCCCCAAGCGCAGTCGAAAGAAATAGAAATTTTCTTTTCGTCGGTTGCGACGTTGTAAATGGGAATAGCCCTTTTTACGTTACCGTTAAAAACTTCGCCGGCG
>CAJMEI010000155.1 GCA_905212395.1 uncultured Christensenella sp.
GTTACGGCTTTAATTTTTTCTTTGCCCGTAACTTTATTATATTTTTTATTTAAAAATAAGTTAGGTTTTTTCTTTTCCGATAATAGGTGTTTAACGGTACTTACCATAATAATTCCGTCGCTTGCCATTAATTCCGTTTACGCGGTAGTAAGGGGAACTTTTTGGGGAAATAAAAACTTTTTTATTTACGCTTTAATAGAATTTTTAGAAGAATTCGTTATGATTGCAAGCGGAATAATTATGGTTGGACTTTCTTCTAGTCTGATTCAAGGCGTAAAAAACGCATCTTACGCGGTGCTTATTTCTTATATTTTCTCTTTCGTGTTATCTACTATCGTAATGATAGCTATGAAAAACAAGCCTGCCAACCCTATTCCGCAGTTAAAACCGCTTCTTGCAAGCGCAACGCCTATTACGGCTATGAGAACTACCACTTCTTTAATAAATTCGCTTATAGCAATAATTTTGCCTGCAAGACTTATTAAATACGGACTTACTTCTTCGCAAGCGGTAGCGTATTTCGGGGAAGTTTCGGGTATGGCTATACCTATGCTGTTTATTCCGTCGTCCCTAATCGGCTCTATTGCGCTAGTACTCGTTCCCGAGCTATCTGAAAACTATTATAAGCAAAATTACGAAACGATGTCGGCTAATATTTCAAAGGCGTTAAAGTATTCTATAATGATAGCTTGTATGATAATTCCCGTATTCTTCTCTTACGGAACTCTTATAGGCGAAACGGTTTACTCCAACAAAAACGCAGGCTCGTATTTGGTAATTTCAGCCTTTATGATGCTACCTATGAGCATTAGTATGATTACTACCAGCTTACTCAACTCTATGAATAGCGAAAAGAAAACTCTCGTTTATTATCTTTTGGGAGAAGCGGGACTTATTTTAAGCATTTACTTTTTACCTAAATTTATAGGCGCAGGCTCTTTAATTGCGGGATATTACTTTTCGTTTACGTTAAGCTCTATATTAAACTTAAAACTTTTAGGTAAAAAATGTAAAACCAAAATTTACTACAAAAAGTTTTTAATTTGCGCGTTTTTATTCACGTTGCCTTCTATCGCGCTTGGAATTTTTATAAGAAATATTTTAATTACTTTTATGAACAAAGCTTTAACTTTAATAATTTCCGTACTCGTCGTCAGCTTTTTCAATTTGCTCTTCTACGTCGTTTTCGGTATTATAAACGTAAAAAAATTGTTTAAAGTAAGGAATTTTAACGATAAAACAGCAAAGAACGCAACTCAAAATTCCGTTTACTAAGCTTACGGGAAACTGAGTAGAAATTCTTGCAATAAAATACGCTTTAAACGTTTTTCTGCCCGAAATATAAAGTTTCCAAATTACGAACGTATTTATTCCGCAAGTTACTATAAAAAAACATAAGACGGAGCTTATTGCCATTATAATTGCGGTGGAAATTAAATTTAATTTCTTGCGAGTAATTATTCTATATAAAAAAACTAAAAACGCAGGCAAAAATCCCGCAAAACCTATTGCTAACCCGATAAACGGAGTATACGCTCCACCGCTCGGTTTAATCAAAAAACCTAGCGCGTCGCCTAAAAAACCCGTTAAAAAACCGCCCGCCATTCCGAGCATAAACCCCGACACCGAAACTACCGTCATAACGAGCGATAGCCTTTCGCTAGGGCTTATATAAACTTCATAAATATTTGCGAGCGTGTTTAATGCAACGAACATAGCGAATAACGCTATTCTTTTAGCCGATAAATAATTAGTCATAAAAAAAACTCCTCCTTAAAATAGAAGAAGAGTTCCAATAAAAAACGTATATTAAAATATGCGTTAGCGTTGGATGCGCCCCAAAAACCGCAAGGCATTAAACCTTTTCGTCCGTATTCAACATCCCGTTATACGGCACTTAACGCTTTTGGCGCTACTCTGCTTTTACGTATAGATATTAGCATAATTTAAAAATTTAGTCAATTTATTTACATAAAAAACGAGATAAAGCAAAAAATACTACTATGGTAGTTATATTTATAAGAACGACGGTAACTTTTATAATACTTTTAACCGTTATGCGACTTATGGGAAAAAGACAAATAGGCGAAATGCAACCATTTGAATTCGTTATAACTCTACTGATTGCAGAACTTGCGTGCCTGCCCTTAGCCGACGTTTCTATTCCGCTTATTTACGGTATAGTTGCGGTTTTAGCGGTATTTATACTGCATCAACTGCTTTCCGTTTTTGAACAATTCGGACAACCGCTTAAAAAACTTTTCAGCGGAAAACCGAGCTTAGTTATAAACAAAGACGGGATAGACGTAAATCAGCTAAAAATTAACAATTTGGACGTAGAAGATTTAATAGGAGCTATGAGGGCTTGCGGATATTATTCGTTCGACGCCCTTTCCTACGCCATTTTCGAAGCTAACGGAAAACTATCCGTTTTGGAAAATCCAGATTATCAAGAAGACCAAGCCCAACTCCCCGTTTTGCTAATAAATTGCGGGAAAATTATTAAAAACAATTACGAAATGCTTAAACTAGACAACGACTTTACCAAAAATATATTAAAAAATCAAAATGCAAAAAGCGTTAAAGACGTTACCGTTTTAACGGTTGACGGTAGCGGAAAAGTTTATTTGCAAATAAAAAACGAAAAATACCGGACTTTTAAAGTAAGTCTACCGAAAGGCGTAACGTGGTAAAATCTACAATTTCCGTAATAATAGTAGCAATATTACTAGTAATAGGAAGTATTTTTGAATATAAAACCGTAAATAATTCTTTTAACGAGCTAGAAAAAACAGCTAAAATTTGCCAACAAAAAGCAATAGAAGAAACACTTGTAGAAGACGACGTTTTAGTTCTTCAAAACAAATGGTTAAAAAGCAAAAAGCGTTTACACGTTTGGATTCCGCATAACGAAATAAAAGAAATAGAACTTTGGATAGCGGAATGCGTTAGAACTACCGCTAACGAAAAATATCCCGACAGCGCGGAAAAATTAGAAGTTATAATAGAATTATGTCAACAAGTTCCTAAAACGTTTGTTATATCGTGGCAAAACATTTTGTAATTTTTACGTTACCAAACTAACGGATAAAAAAACTTTGCAATATTTAGGCAAAATATTTTTTTAAATTAAAAAATA
>CAJMEI010000156.1 GCA_905212395.1 uncultured Christensenella sp.
TTCCGCTTGAGCAGATCGACGAGATGGCAACATGGGAAGGAAGTCAGTTAAACAAAGCCAAAGAAATCCTTGCATATGAACTGACCAACCTGGTTCATGGTGAAGAAGAAGCTATAAAGGCAATTCCCGACGAAGAACAGGGCGGAAAACGCGTAGTCGGTTCGCTTGCGTTCGTGCCGTCGGTGGCGGGACTTATTATGGCGGGCGAAGTCGTTTTAGATTTAATAAAGTAGTTAAATTTCTTTAAAATACAATAAGCTAAATCCTTGCTTGCAAGAAAATTGTTTTTTTTCATATTTAAAACGCAAGTTTTTATAATAATACCGAAAGCAAAAAATTTACTTTTTAAAGGTTTAATAAAAATAATTAGTTTAACTTTTTTGTTTTGTAATTAAATTCTTTACTTGCCTAGCTTTTAGGAGAATAATTATTTTAGAGTACGAAAATTTCGTACTCTAAATTTTTTTGTTTGTTTTTTTCTTATCGTTTTTAGTAGAAAAACCTCTAAAATTGCCGTTTTTTATTCTTGAACATTTATTTTTGAATATTATTTTGAATAAAAAATTGCATAATATACATAAAATTGTATAAAATATGCAAAATTCAATAAAAAAATAAAATTTTTAAAAAAATTTTGAATTTTTATGCAAATTTGTTTGACAAGTAAAAAATAAAGGAATATAATAAGCGCATAAACAAGCAAGAGAGCTTGAAAGGAGTACATTATGAAAAAGATTTTAAGTTTAGTTTTAGCAATGATGCTCTGCATATTCGGAGCAGTAAGCGCAACGGGTTGTAAGAAAGACGGAGACAATAAAGATAAATTTACCGTTTTGACGAATTGTCCTTTTGAACCTTTCGAATATACCGAAAAAGGCAAGATTTACGGAATCGATATGGAAATTGCCGCAGGTTTTGCAAAAGAATACGGTTACAAACTAGTAATTAAAAACATTGATTTTGACGCTATTGAAAGTCAAGTATCCGCAGGTTACGGAGATATAGGTATGGCAGGAATGTCAATCACGCCCGAACGTTTAGCGTCTTTTGATTTCTCAACCGAATATTATTCCGCATCGCAAGTAGTAGTTGTAAAAGCAAGCGATACTTCGTTTGATGCTTGCACCACGAAAGAGGAAGTCGACGCTGTATTAAAGACTAAAAATAAAATAGGCGCCCAATCGGGTACGACGGGATTTGGTTACATAACCGGAACTCTTGAATTAGGTCAATCCAGTCAAAAGGGATACGAAGACGGAGTTTCCGCGGCAACCGATATGAAAAACGGAAATATAGACGCTATTATTATAGATAAAGCTCCCGCAACTGCGTTAGTAGCTAACGTTAGCGGATTAAAAATGATTAACGTTGACTTAACGAGTGAAGCTTACGCTTTCCTTATTAAAAAAGGTAATACCGATTTAGTTACTAAAATGAACGCTTACCTTGCTAAAATCAAAGAAAACGGTGAATTTGATAAAATAGTAAATAAATACAACGGTGGCGAAGGTGAAAAAATCGGATACGATTTCACAGACGAAAACGTATAAAAAATATTTATTACAACATTTATTTTTGTAAAGAATCTCTCTCACTTTTTGTGGGAGAAATTCTTATGTTTAAGGAGAAATATGAGTTCGGAACAATGGAAGGTCTTTTTTGACACGCTAAAATCCCCTTTTTATAAAGAATTTGTAATAAAAGGTTTTTTTATAACGATAAAAATTGCGGTAATCGGTTTTATATTAGGCGTAATTATAGGTACGATTTTAGCGTTAATACAAGTTGCGTATAACAGAAACGTAATCGTAAAAATTTTAGATAAAATTTGTAAAGCTTACGTTGCGTTATTTCGCGGAACGCCAATGGTCGTTCAATTATTGATAGCGTATTACGTTTTAATTCCGCTAATAGGTATAACGGGAGTTGATAGCGAATTAGTCGGAATAATAGTTTTCGGTATGAATTCGGGCGCGTACGTTTCGGAAATTATGCGTGGCGGAATAAATTCTGTAGACAGCGGTCAGTTAGAAGCAGGAAGAGCGCTAGGTTTAAGTTACACGACCACAATGGTAAAAATCGTAATTCCGCAAGCTTTTAAAAATATTTTGCCAACGCTCGGCAACGAATTGATAACGTTAGTTAAGGAAACTTCGGTTTTATCGTTCATAGCGGTTAGCGATTTATATACGTCGCTTAAAACGTTAGGAAACGAAATATACAATAAACAACCGCCTTATATTTTTATGGCGATAATATACATTTTAATTGTTTTGGTTATAACTTTAATAATTAGATTAGTAGAAAAAATACTTGCAAAGTCAGACAAAACTCGTTCTACGACAAAGGCATAGGGATAAGGTGTAAAGTATGAGTGAAATGATTTTAGATATAAAAAACATAAAGAAATCTTTTGGGGATAAAGAAGTCCTTAAAGGTGTAGATTTGCAAGTACAAAAAGGCGAGGTCGTAGTTATAATAGGACCGTCGGGTTGCGGTAAAAGTACCTTTTTAAGGTGTATAAACTGTATGGAAGATCCCACCGGCGGAGAAATAATGTTCGAAGGGGTAAATCTTGCGGACTTAAAGATAAACATAAATTTGCACCGCCAACATATAGGAATGGTTTTCCAACATTTTAATTTGTTTAACAATAAAAACGTTTTAAAAAACATAACGCTTGCGCCTAATCACATACAATTATCGCATAGAAACAAAATTGCTTTTAAAAATTTCTTTATAAGAGTAGGCAATTTATTTAGAAAAAACAAAAAAGAGCTTATTCCTAATAAATCGAAAAAAGAAATTTTAACTGCAAATAAAGCGCGCGCTATGGAGCTTTTAAAGCTAATCGGACTAGAAGAAAAGGCAAACGCTTATCCGTCTACTTTATCGGGTGGGCAAAAACAAAGAATAGCGATAGTTAGGGCGCTTGCTATGGACCCCAAAGTTATGTTGTTCGACGAGCCTACTTCCGCCTTAGACCCTGAAATGGTCGGCGAAGTGTTGGATTTAATGAGAGATTTGGCAAAATCGGGCATGACTATGATTATCGTAACGCACGAAATGGGCTTTGCCAAAGAAGTAGCAAACCGCGTTATCTTTATAGA
>CAJMEI010000157.1 GCA_905212395.1 uncultured Christensenella sp.
TACACCCCGAAGATTTTTCTAAAAGAAAAATCTTCGGGGTGTTAAATATTAAAATTTTCTCACTTTGAAATTTTATACTTTATTTAAACTCTATAATTTATTTAATTTTACGCTTTTTAACTTTACGCTTTAAAACGCGTATAATTTACCGCATTTTTTTGCGATTTAAAACACTAAATAACTTATACTAACCAAACAATTACTAAATTTTTATTCTTTTTTCGCTCGGTTTATCCTTGTTAGGTTTATAGAGTACGATTTTGTGTCCTATAACTTCCACTAATTCCGCTTGTAAACTATTCGCTAAGTTTTCTCCAAGCGTAAAAGCGTCGTCTTCGGCATTGTTTAAAACCGTTATTTTAATAATCTCCCTTTTCTTTATTGCGTCCGAAAAGCTTTTAACTTGAGTTTCCGATATTCCGCCCTTTCCTATTTGTCCGATAGGTTCTTCCGTTTGAGCTAAGCTCCTTAGTTTACTTCTTTGTTTACTATTTAACATATTTCTCCTATTCTACGAATTCAAATTCCATTTCGCCCATTACTATGGTATCGCCGTCCTTTGCGCCTTGTTTTCTGAGTTCTTTTATTACTCCCCTTTCACGCAAGGTTTTTTGCATATAACTCATAGAATCCATATCGTCTAAAACTACGTTTCTACATAACATATCGACCAAACTACCCGTAACGAAAAATACTCCGTCTTCGTCTTTATACACTTCAAAACTCGTGTGTTTTTTGCGTTCGAATACTTTGGGTTCGTAAATTAAAGGTTCTGCGGGCGGTAAAGTTTTAAGCATAGCGTATACCGCGTCCAACAGCTCTTTTACGCCTTGTCCCGTTAATGCCGAAGTTCTAAAAACTTGTACTTTGCCATTTAATTTTTTTTCAAAAGCGTCGGCGTTTTCGCTAGCGGAAAACATATCGCATTTATTTAAACAAACTATTTGTTTTAACGCGCCTAACTTTTGACTGTAAGAAGATAATTCGTTATTTATTTTTAAATAATCTTCGTACGCGTCCCTTCCTTCTATTTGTGAAATATCTACGACGTGAACTATCATTCTAGTTCTTTCTATATGCCTTAAAAAGTCAAAACCTAAACCTTGTCCGCTACTAGCCCCCTCTATTAAACCGGGGATATCGGCAACTACGAAACTATCGTCGTACCTTTGAACAACTCCGAGATTCGGACAAAGCGTGGTAAAATGATAATTTGCTATTTTTGGTTTAGCTCCCGATATTTTAGAAAGTAAAGAACTTTTTCCTACGTTAGGAAAACCTACTAAGCCAACGTCCGCAATGGTCATAAGCTCCAAAATAAGTTTTTTCTTTTCGGTTTTTTCGCCTTTTTGCGAAAAGTGCGGAGTGTGCCTTCTGCTAGTGCAAAAATGTACGTTACCCTTTCCTCCTAAACCGCCTTCCATAATTTTAACGGTTTGTCCGTCTTCGTAAATATCGCAAAGAATTTCTCCGCTTTCGCCGTCTTTTACGACCGTTCCGAGCGGAACGTCTATATACAAATCTTCGCCGTTTTTACCAAAGCACTTATTCGTACCGCCTTTCGCGCCGTTTTCAGCGTAATATTTATGCTTAAATTGAAATTCTAACAAACTTGTTTTTTGAGAATTTCCCCTAAAAATTATAGCTCCGCCGTTTCCGCCGTCGCCACCGTCAGGACCGCCGTTTGCTACGCCTTTATATCTCATAAAAGACGTTATTCCGTCTCCGCCGTCGCCCGATTTTATATAGATATATTCCTTATCTACGAACATATACACCCCTTTTCGCACAAATCTTTAACAGGACAATGTTCACATTCGGGTTTTCTTGCCTTGCAAACTCTTCTCCCTAAAAATATAAGATAATGATGCGTTTTACTCCATTTGTCTTTATCTATTATTTGCTTTAATTGCTCTTCGCATTCTGTTACGTTTTTGCTATGCGTAAGCCCTAACCTATTGCTTACCCTAAAAACGTGAGTATCGACCGCTATCGCATCCCCGCCGAACGCAACCGCATAAACCACGTTCGCCGTTTTTTGTCCTACTCCTTGTAAAGTTTTTAATTTATTAAAATCGCTAGGTACTTTTCCGTTATATTCTTTAATAATTTGTTCGCTTGCGCTAAGTATGTGCCGAGCTTTTGAATTATTAAGTCCGCACGGGCGAATTATTTCCGCTAACTCTTCTACCGATAGTTTTATCATTTTTTCGGGAGTATTGTAATCTTTGAAAAGATTTTGCGTTACTTGGTTTACCCTTTTATCCGTACATTGAGCGGATAATATTACCGCAACCAACAATTCGTACTCCGAATTAAAAACTAATTCAGGTTTAGCGTCGGGAAAAGCCAACGCAAGCTTTTCAATTATTTTTTCGCTTGTTCCCTTATTCATATTTTTACCCGTTTAAGTTATCTCGAAATTTTGTCTGAATCAACCAAAGGTATATTCAAGCAAAATTAAAGAAATTTCATACAAGAAGTGTAAAACGCAAGTTTTTACGTTAGTGCCACTAAGCGTGTTTAAAGATTTTACCATAAAGTAAAAGTTTTACTTCTTATAGAGTATTTTAACATAAACGGGCTTAAATAACAATTATTTAATAAACTCTTACTAATTTTTTTCTATATTTATCAAAAGAAAATATTGCATGGCTGCTTTTGGCGGTTGGTGCTTTTGTGCTTTGTTCTTTGTTGATGAATTTGGGTATCATCAATTCTTATTATCAGATTACCCTTTATAATATTTGTATCAATATTATTCTAGCTGTATCTTTGAATTTGGTTATTGGAATTTGTGGACAATTCTCATTGGGACATGCCGGTTTTATGTGCATTGGTGCATATGCTGCTGGTATTATTACTAAGATGATGCCTAATTTTGGGGGATTCATGATTGGTATCTTGGTTGGGTTTGCGATTTCTGCACTTGTTGCGTTGATTGTTTCCGTTCCTACTTTAAGACTTCGTGGTGACTATCTTGCAATCGCAACACTAGGATTTGCCGAAATTATTCGTATCTTGGTGCAGAATATGAAGATTACCAATGGAGCAGCAGGATTGAATGGAATTCCTCAGTTAACAAGAT
>CAJMEI010000158.1 GCA_905212395.1 uncultured Christensenella sp.
AAAAATGGATATATCAATCTAAGATATACAACAAATTTGATATATTGTATTATACCACAAAGTTTAAAACTAATAGCGAAGCCGTAAGCGTCGGGGCAACGGTAATTATACCGAATTTTACGAATTGTAAAAAAGTAATTTTTACGTCGTAAGTTTTTAAAATATTCATCCACATAATACCCGCTAAAGCTCCTATAGGGGTTAAATACGCGCCCAAGTTAGAACCGATTATACAAGCGTAACCCTCCTTAATTCCCGCGCCGTTTTGCAAGACCGAACCGAATAAAACGCTCATAGGAATATTGTTTAGCAAGTTGCACGAGATAGTAGAGCAAACGCCGTAAGAAAAAACTCCGCCCTTATTTAAAAATTTATAAATTTTATAAGTTACGCCGCTATATTCTAGGCTTGCAACTAGCAAAAACATAGAAAGCAGAAAGGGTATTAAAACGTAAGGAATTCTTTTTGCCGAATTTCTAACGATGGTTAAATTTTGCCTTTTAATCGACTTATAGGCAAGTATTATAGCAAAAAGACTTAACGCGCCGACCAAAGCTATAAGCCACATTTGCAGTTTTAATAACTCGGATATTGCTAAAAGTAAAGTGCAAACAATTAAAAAAATAAGCCCTATTATAACCATAGGTTTTTCGGTTTCTACTTCTAGGATTTCGGCTTGAACGGGTTTAAACAGTTCTTTTTTAAACGTAAAATACAGCACGAAAAAGCTTACGATTCCACCAGCCAAAGAAGGTAAAATCATTGCTAAAATGTATTTTGAAAACGTAATGCCCGACGATAAAGCAAGATAAATATTTGTAGGGTTTCCTATTAAAAGCGCCATTGAAAAAGTGTTTGCTGAAATAAATTCTTCTAATAAATAAGGCAACGGATTTATTTTAGCGTTTTTACAAAAACAACAAATAAACGGCGTAAACGTAAGCACGACTATATCGTTAGACGTGAAAACCGTTAAAACGGACACCGTTATATACAACAAAATAAAAAGCTTAGTTTGACTTTTCCCGCCCTTTTTAAAGCCAGACTAGCCGCAAGTTTAAAAAATCCTGCTTCGTCTAAAAAAACGGAAATTGCCGTCATAGAAAGAAATAATATTAAAATTTTAACGGGATTAACGCTACTATCGTTCCATAAAGCGCGTAAAGCGTTTTTTATAGGCAAACAACCGCTCACAATGCATAAAAGAGCAAAAAAGCAAGTTATAAACGGATAAATCGGTATTTTTAATTTTTTTGTTTGCACGCCCGTTAGCACGCAAGTAATTAACCCCACGCACGCTAAAAGCGAATAGATTAAGCTTAAAATCATAATTTTTTTATATCACGAAAAGATAAATAATTCAACTATTATTAGAAATCTTAAAACTAATTAACAGAATAAAGGGATTAAACTCAAACGAATTTAATCCCGTTTAATTGTTTATGCAACCATATTGTCGCTATCGGTTTTACAAATTTCGTTTTCGTATAAAGTAGCGGTATCGCCGGTTACTCTAAATACTACCCTTCCGGCGCTATCGTTATCGGTAAAGGCAATTTTGTAAACGCCGTTTTCGCCATCGTATTCCAAAATACTGTTGCCGTTTGCGTTAAACGAACCGAGCCACGTTCCCTGCGAAAGCGTATCGAGATAACTAATTGCGTCGTTTATAACTTTTCTTGCCTTATCGTAGGTTTCGCCTGATGTGTTAGTATATTTGCTATCAGTTTCTAACTGAGTTTTAATAGAAGATAAAATACTTTTCATTCTATCCAAATCTCTTATAGAATAAATGCGAATATTACCTTCTTCAACAACCATACCATAGATAACTTGCGTAGAATAAATGTACATATTATCGTGAGCTTTATCGCCTACGTCAACTGCTTCGGAAGTGTTTAAGCTTGCTTTTGCGGTTAAAACGCCCTTAACGCTATCGTAAACCGAATTAAATTTATTATCAAAATCTTCGTTTATTTGACCGATAGCGGGAGAATCATTATGATGACCTTCTACGTAGTTATAAACGAAATAATCGTTGCTATGAGGATTTAAAGAAACTTTTTCTAATAAGTACACACAAATTTTATCGTCGTAAGACTTAAAAGTTTCAGCGTAAAAAGTTTGCTCGTTTAATTGACCTAAAAACGCTTCTCCGCCGTCGGCAACCCCTACGGCAGTCATTAAAAAGTTTACTTCTTGCGAAACGAAATCCATTTTTAACGCATATACGCCGACTTGTCCGTTACCCGAAGCGTCAAGTTGATAGTTTTTAATAAAATAAGTCATATATTTAGGAACGGCGTTTTCGTAATCGTATTCGATAGTAAACTCGTCTATTTGTCCGCTTTTAGAACCGTTAATATCTACGTCAACGTCCATTCTAAACGTAAGTCCGTTAGAAGTTTGCGTTACGCATAAAAACATATCGTATCCGTACCATAAAGTCTTATAAACCTTACCCGATTCGTAATCTGCGTTATAGCCGTTTTCGGTTTTTATGTTATTTACTAAATAGTAAGCCATATATTGACCTTTGAAAACGTCTTTTAAAGCCATTAGGGCTTCGCCTTTATTTGCGTAGTTGTCTATTTCGGGCTTTGGAACGGCGTACGTTGCGATAGATTCTACGACGTTAGAGTTTACTACGTCCCTAGAAACTTCCGCAAGAATTCTTTCCATGTAATTTAAACTATTGTTTAAAACTTTTCTGGAATCTACGCCTTGCGGTATTTGCCCACCGCTCGTTCCGCCGCTAAAAGAACTAGAAGAGCTTGAAGAAGTCGATTTAAAAGTCTCGATACTAGAAGAACTTTGAGAAACAGATGCTTTTGAGCTAGAAGACTTAGACGAACCGTCTGACTTACACCCAAAGGACGCGAAAGATAAAACTAAAATTAAAAAAAACGATAAAATAACTTTTTTCATAATCTTCTCCATGTTTAAAATTAAAAACTCAATTAACAGTAAGAAAACAAAGTTTTTTACAATTCTATTGTAAAAATATAATATCCCAATCTTTAATTATTGTCAAATAATAAACCTAACGTATTTTATTTTTTTGATTTTTAT
>CAJMEI010000159.1 GCA_905212395.1 uncultured Christensenella sp.
ATACCCGCGCAGTTGTAAATTATAGCATGGGTACCATGTCCCGTCAAGCATTCTTACATATATTTTTGTTGATTTTTTAGTATCGCTATGATATAATAAGCTATATTAAATAGAAATGGAGATAAAAAATGAAACACGTTAAAACTGTTGCTACTCGTTCTTTATGCGAAAGCGCTGTAAAAGGCGGTTGCGGAGAATGTCAAACTTCTTGCCAATCTGCTTGCAAAACAAGTTGCGGAATCGCTAATCAAAAGTGCGAAAAAGAAAGCAAATAATTGCTAATGGAAACATGCCACCGCAAAAGGTGGCTTTTTTCATACTCAAAAATTTTAACGATTAACTTGCAAAGGAAAATATGATTCATCAATACAAATTTAACGATTTAAATATAGTTTTAGATTGCGCTTCGGGTTCTATTCATTTAGTAGACGAAGTTGCCTACGATTTAATAGAAAAATTTAACGATTTACAAAAAAACGAACTTGTAGACTATATTTTAAAAAAACACCCCCAAGAAAACAGGCAAGACGTTTTGGACTGCTACGACGAAATAGTCGATTTAAAAGAACAGGGTAAGCTATTTTCTCCCGACGTGTTCGAACCGCTTGCGGGAAAACTAAAAGAAAAAAGTTCGGGGATAGTTAAGGCGTTGTGCCTACATATAGCGCATACTTGCAACTTAAATTGTTCTTATTGTTTTGCAAGTCAAGGCAAATATCACGGCGAAAGAGCGTTAATGAGTTACGAAGTCGGAAAACAGGCGTTAGATTTTTTAATTGCTCATTCGGGAACGAGAAAAAATTTGGAAGTCGATTTTTTCGGCGGAGAACCGCTTATGAATTTCGACGTAGTAAAAAAATTAGTAAAATACGCTAGAAGCATTGAAAAACAGCGCGGTAAAAATTTCCGCTTCACTCTTACTACTAACGGAATGTTAATAGATGACGACGTTATCGATTTTGCCAATAAAGAAATGAGCAACGTAGTTTTATCTCTCGACGGAAGAAAAGAAGTTCACGACCGTTTCAGAGTTGATTATTCGGGCAAGGGAAGTTACGATAAAATCGTTCCGCTTTTCCAAAAATTAGTTAACGCTAGAAACAATAAAAATTATTATATGCGCGGAACTTTTACACATCATAACCCCGACTTTTTTAGCGACATACGCGCAATGCTCGATTTAGGATTTACGGAGCTTAGTATGGAACCTGTAGTCTGCCCCGAAAACGACCCTTCTTGCCTTACGAAAGAAGATTTGCCAATCGTTTTAAAACAATACGAAGATTTGGCTAACCTTATGATTGAAAGAAGAAAACAAGGAAAACCTTTTACTTTTTACCATTATATGATTGACTTAAAAGGCGGACCTTGCATATACAAAAGGGTTTCGGGTTGCGGAAGCGGAACGGAATATATGGCTGTAACGCCTTGGGGGGATTTATACCCTTGTCATCAGTTCGTAGGCGAAGAAAAATTTAAACTCGGAAACGTTTACGACGGAGTTACCAATTTAAACGTTCAAAACGAATTTGCTTGTTGTAACGTTTACACTAGAGAAAAATGCAAGGATTGTTGGGCAAAACTTTATTGTTCGGGCGGATGTTCGGCAAACGCGTATCACTCCACGGGGTCGGTAAACGGCGTTTACGAATACGGTTGCGAATTATTTAAAAAACGTATGGAATGCGCTATTGCGGTTGAATTATCAAAAGAAGAATGAACACTCCCGTTTGCGATTTTTTAAAAATAAACCGAAAAATTAAAAATAGGTTTTATATGCCCGGGCACAAAGGAAAATACCCCGACGATATTACGGAAATAGACGGGGCGGACGTTTTGTATAAACCGAACGGAATAATTTTGGAAAGCGAGAAAATTGCTAGTCGAATTTTTAATTCTCAGGCGACTTTTTACTCGGTAGAAGGGGCGTCTTTATGTATAAGAGCGTCCGTTTATCTAGTAAAGAAAATTTGTTTAAATCACAAAAAAAATCCTTTAATTTTAGCTTGCAGAAACGCCCATTCTTCCTTTATTTCAGCTTGCGCTATTAGCGACGTAGACGTAGAATGGCTTTATAGCGAAAATCAAGCGGTTTTAACTTGTAACGTCACCCCCGAACAGTTAAACGAGGCGTTAAAAAGGACAAAAGCTTCCGCTTTTTACTTAACTTGTCCCGATTACTTAGGCTATATGTCGAATATCGGCGTTTTTGCCGAAATTTGCCACAAAAACGGGGCGTTGTTTATAGTGGATAACGCTCACGGCGCGTACTTAAAATTTTTACCGACGTCTTTTCATCCGCTAGATTATAATGCCGATATAGTAATAGATTCAGCGCATAAAACCTTACCTTGTCTTACGGGTACTGCGTATTTGCACGTGGGGAAAAACGCTCCCGTGTTTTTAAAGGAAAACGCAAACGACGCGCTTTACTTATTTGCTTCTACAAGCCCGTCTTACCTACTTATTGCGTCACTAGATTATTTTAACGGTCAAGTTGAAAAATTTAAAAAGGAACTATTTAAAACTTGTAATTTAGTTTCGATTTTAAAAGAAAAACTTTCCGTTATAGGATATTCCGTTGTCGGCAACGAGCCTTTAAAGCTTACGATATTCGCTAAAAGTTACGGTTATTACGGCTACGAAATTGCCGAATATTTAAAAAATAAAAAAATAATCGCAGAGTTTTACGACAAAGACTTTATTACTTTTATGTTTTCTCCGTCAAATACGTCTAAACAATTAAAGTCATTATATAAAGCTTTAACCGCTTTGCCTAAAAGACATAAAATAACGGAGCTCGCCCCCTGTTCGACAAAATTGAAAAAGGTTTTATCGATTAAAGATGCGATATTTTCTCAAAACGAAGAAATTCCCATTGAAAAAGCGGAAGGAAGAATTTTATCTAACATAACGCTATCTTGTCCGCCCGCAATTCCCATTGCCGTAAGCGGAGAAAAGTTAGACAAAAATGCCGTTAAACTTTTATATTATTACGGAATAAAAAAAATAAAAGTTGTTAAAAAAATATAAAAACCTCCGATTGTACAGTCGGAG
>CAJMEI010000160.1 GCA_905212395.1 uncultured Christensenella sp.
CGTCTTTTATATCAACGTTTTTTATAAAATCTAAAACGTCGGCGATATAATCGTCTAATTTATACGCTTTATCTAACGGGGTATTTTCCCCGAATCCGCTTAAATCGGGCGCGTAAACCTTATAATATCTCGAAAAATATTCTATTTGAGAATTAAAACTGAATTTATTAGATAAATAACCGTGTAAAAACAGTAGCGCTTTCCCCTGACCTTTACTTATATAAGCTAACATTTATACCTTTACGGGCAACGCCGTATAATTTTTAGGTCAATTTTTCGTTATTTTTATCCCGAACAGCCTTAATTTAAATCGATTTCTACTTAAAAATTAATTGTCGGTTAAAGATAAAACCATATTAATGCAATCTTCTCCGTCGGGATAATATTTTTTTCTTACGCCTATATTTTTAAATCCGAATTTTCTATAAAGCGAAATTGCCTTTTCGTTGGAAGAACGAACTTCTAAATAAAGGTTTTCCAATTTTTTTTCTTTGCAAAAATCGACGCACGCTTGTAATATTTTTTTAGCGTACCCTTTATTTCTGAAATCGTTATCAACGGCGATAAAGCAAAGCTCGGCGTCGAACGGCGAATACGATATTGCCCCGTACGCGATAATTTTTTCTTTTACTATTTTAAATCCTTTAAAATTTTCGCTAGAAAAGGAATTTAAAATCATTTGTTCGCTCCAACCTTCACACTTAAAAATGCTTTTTTCTAGGCTTGACAATTCGCGCGCGTCTTGCGGTAAAATAGGCTCTATCATTTTTCGTTTTCTTCCGCTTGACTTTTTTTAACGTACAACGGTATCAACTTTTCCCTATCGTAAGTAGCTTTATTTAAATTATCGTCTACCGCGTTATATAATCCCTTTACTAAATCTATATCTTCGTCAAAAAGTCCGTCTATATGTTTATCTGCGACTATTTTATACTCTTTTGAAAGTTCTTTTACCTTTTCTAAATTTATAAATTCCGCTTTTTGCGGAACTCCGCCAAGGTATATTTGAGAATAGTAATTAGAGTTTTTTGCGTCTATTAACGCTAATACTTTTTTTCTATCGGTATTATATGCCAACACGTCAAACTTGGTTACGCCCAACGTTTTTTTGTTTAAAGCGTAGGTAAAAGCCTTAACGGTAGACACGCCTATTCTTATCCCCGTAAACGAACCCGCGCCGGTTACCGCCACGAACGTATCGAAATCGGCTAGAGTTCTTCCGCATTCGTTTAATAAATCTTGTATGGTTTTGTTTAATACTACCGAATGACTTAAATTGCAATTCGGCATAAATTTATATTTTTTTTCTCCGTTTACGTCGCACGCTACCGTAAGATAAGAAGACGACGTATCTATGGCTAAATAACTCATAACTCTATTTCTCTTGTATTTTCGTCTATTTTTTTAATCGTTACCCTTTTTACTTTTTCAGGCAAAACGTCTTTTATGTTTTCGCTCCACTCTATTACGCAAATGCCGTTCGAGTAAAAATAGTCGGTTAAGCCTAACGCTTCCGCGTCTGCTCCGCTTGACAACCTGTAACAATCGAAATGATATAACTTTCCTTGATAATCGTTCATATACGCGTAAGTCGGGCTTGTTATTTCGTCCGTTATTCCTAACCCTTTGGCTATCCCTTTTGTGAAAACGGTTTTGCCTGCGCCTAAATCTCCGTCTAGTAAAACTACGTCCCCGCCTTTAAGCGTTTTTGAATATTTTTCCCCTAATTTAATGGTTTGTTTATACGATTTTGTTATTTTTTTATTGTAATCGGTTTTTGATTGCTTTATATCATACTTATCTAAAAATGCGGAAATCTTTTTATATACTGCAAAAGTAATTAAACCGACTAAGAGTATCCTTAAAAGGTTAAACGGAATTACCGCTAAAAATATATAATAAACGTAAAAATTTTCTGCTGTGATTCCTTTATATAACGATTTGCAAACGCCAACTATAATATTGAAGTTACCGTTTACAAAAAAGTGAGTGTATGCTTTTACCAAAAATAGGTAATTGGCTAAAACAGCCATAAATATAGAACACGCTCCGCCTATAATAATAGCAATCAATGCGCCTTTTTTGTTTTTATGCTTTTTGTAGTATAAAGAGGTTGGCAATACTAATGCTACCCCGTTTAAAAAATCGGCAAGTTCGCCTACTCCGCAAGTTTTACTCAGCGGAAGTTTTATAAGAATTTTAATAGCCACCACGACAATACTCACAGGTCCAAACGCAAAAGAACAAATAAGCGCCGGAACGTCTGAAACGTTTATTTCCAAAAAAGAAGGAAATAACGCAGAAAGCGGAAAGTTCAATAAATAAAGTACAAAGCTCAGACCGCCCATAATGCCGATAACTGCAATTTTTTTTGTGTTAAGTTTAAATTTTTCCATAAAAAACTCCGTTTCTTTGGAAAACTCCCGCTAAATTAGCGGGAGAAAAAATTACTTTTTCCATCCGGACTTTACCGCTTATATCGGTTTACCGTCGGTCGAAGAATTTCACTTCGTCAAGCTCCATCGAGAGGTCGATGTTTTTTTCAGACCAGTGTGGCTCCAGGCGCAGCATGCAGGTGCGGAGCTGCTCGTCAAGCGAAAACTCCTCCTTGGAGATGATGTCCGTGGTCTCAAGCCGGGTCAGGAGCAGCGTGTTGGTGGAAAGCTCCGAAAGGTACTCGGTCTCCTCCAGGATTATCTTTGAGAATTCCTTCTGCTGCTCCGGGGTGAGGTTTCCATTATAGAGCTGCTGCGCAAATCCGCGTATCGATACCAGCGGGGTCTTGAATTCGTGCGAGAAGCTCGCGATGAAATCCTGATTGAACATCGCGTTGTTGTTTAGCTCCCGGGTCATTTCGTTGAACACCTTGATGAGGTCGGAAAGCTCCCGGACGGTGTGCTTTTCAGCCCAGCCCATGTCCACCTGCACGGAGTAGTCGCCCTGGGACACCTGCTTTGTCGCCTTGATAAGCTCCACCAGCGGTTTCAGGAACAGCCCGCTCACTATGAACGACATCAGCGAACCGATAATG
>CAJMEI010000161.1 GCA_905212395.1 uncultured Christensenella sp.
GCATTTGCGACAGCCCCTTAGCTATTTTGTAAAATTTAAGCCTTTTTGTAAAGCAATTAATTTTTTTAGGCAAGAGATATTAGGCAATTCGATAAAAGTTATTTGTAAAAATTTATTGCCGTAATCCTTTTTAAACTTTACCCTAATATTATACCACGTTTATTTATATATACGCCGATTAATGACAAAAATTATTAAAAGTTTGCCTATAAGCCATTTTTAGCTTGTTTGTTTACACCCAAGCGGAAGGAAGAGTTCTATTTGTTTTAAACCAGTCCGTATCTTTTAAAAGAGTGTTGTTGTTAGTACAACTAACTTTAACTTCGTTATTTTCGACGTAAACTATAATATCTCCGTTCATAGAAGTAAACTTGCCGTTTTTATAATCTACGCATAACGAAGTTACGAAAACGTTAAAAGTGTACGGCGCAACGTTATCTATAAATTGTTGAGTGGGAAATTGATTTTCGTTTTTGCTTGTATATTCGCTACTTCCCGCGCAACAACATACGCATATTATTTTAGGTTTTATTTCCGCCATTAATTTTTTAGAAGAAGATGTTTTAGACCCGTGGTGCCCCGCCTTATACAATTCAACTTCGCCAATACTGTTTTCATCTACCAAACTACTTTCGCCGTCCGACTCCAAATCTCCCGTAAATAGATATTTGTTAGTTTTCGCTTCCGAAATTTTTTGGTTTAAAGAAAAACAAACCGAATAATTGTTTTCTGTTTTAGAATCTTGCTCGTAATATTTTTGATAAAGAATTTCTAACTTTATATTTTCGCTAATATCGTAAATTTTTTGTCCGCCGTTTTGGTTTGTATAACAATCTAACGCCGTATAAACGTTGGTATCGTTTCTTTCTTCGCTCTCGGCTAGCTCTCTATTAAAATTTTTATAAAGCGTTCCCGTCGTTTGGTTGGTTCTAGCAAATTTAATAATATTTTTTACAACGAATTTATCTAATAAACTGTCTACGTTTTTGCCCGTAGCAAATCCCGCGTAATGGTCTTGGTGCGCGTGCGTTACTATAACGTATTCCAAAATACCGTCCGTAATATACTGATTGCAATAATCGTATATGGGGTTTACGCTATCCGCTCTCGAACCGGCGTCGACTAAAATTTCCGTGTCACCAACTTTTATTAAGGTACAATCTCCCGTATACTTATTTCCAAGCTCTATAAAATGTATAGACAAATCTTTTTCTTTTATTACGTCTACACTTAAATTTTCGTTTGCTAAGTTATCTTTCGTTATGGTATTAGTTACTTTTTGCGTTTCGGGAATTTCATATACCGTGTTTAATAATATCGTTTTCCCGAAAAACCCGCCTACAGTTCCCACTAAAAATAAAACGATAGAAATTATAACGGACGCTAGCGTTATTTTACTTTTCTTAGCCATCTATTTCTACCCCCTTTACTATTACGGTTCTAATTAGCTTTGCATTTTTAAATGCAAAGTGAGATGAGGTGTAAATTACGTAATACGTTCCTTCTTGCAAATAATCTATTCCGTCAACTTTTTCGCTGTCGTGAGAAATATCTTGACGATAATAGTATTCTTTCGTAACCGTACCCGATACGTCTTTTCCGAAAAAAGTAATTTTTACGCTTTCGTTTTCAAGTTTTATGTAATTTACTAATTCTTCACGCGTAACTATATAACCGTCGCCCTTTGTTTTTTGTATTTCTTGTTTAAACTTTTCGGGTTCGATTTCAACGTAGTCGGTTTCTTCTATCGCAACTCCGTTTAAAGTCGGCGTAACAAATTCAAATTTAGTAAACGTAAAACCTAAAATTACTCCCGTTGTCAAGCCTAAAATTAACGCTACGATTAAAAGTATAATCACGGGATTTTTCTTTAAAGCTTTTTTAGTTTTTTTGCTGACCTTTACTTCCCCGCCGTTAGATTTCGCCGACGAAGTAGACAAAAAACTTTTTTTAGTAGCTCTTGTTTTCCTATTATACGCCATTTCTTCTCCTTTACACTATTTAATAATTATGTTATATCTATTGTAAACGCCAAAAAAATAATTTTAATTTATTTTTCTTGCAAAGTTTTTTTAATACAAAGTTCTACCAAGTTTTCGGCCACGTTAATTTTCGTAACGCTTTCAAAAGCTTTAAAAAACGCGTTGGAATTTACTTCGCACAAATAAATTCCATTGCCGTTTTTCATTAAGTCTATTCCGCAATAGTCTAAGTTTAAAATTTCGGATATCTTTATCGCCAAAGTTTTTACTTCTTCCGTTAAAACGTAATTCTCCGCTTGTCCGCCCGCTCCTACGTTGGACCTGAAATCGTTTACGGCTTTTCTATTTATCGCGCCCAAAACTTTTCCGCCTACGACTATTACTCTTACGTCTTGGTTATCACATTCGATATACTTTTGAAATAAATGCGGTTTTATTTTTACTTCTTCGCATTTTTCTCTTAGCTCTTTTTCGTTATTTATTAAATAAACGCCTTTCCCCATAGAACCGAAAGATTCTTTTATTATAAGCGGAAACCCTAGCTCCGAAATTATGTTTTTTATCGTTAAATCTTTAACTTTTTCGTTTTTATCGTAGCAAAGCAGTCCGGGCAACGTTTTTGGAATTTTTATTCCGTTTTCGGCAAGCGTTATATACGTTAGCATTTTGTCGTCGCAAATTTCTATCGAGTTATATCCGTTTATTAAAGTTTTACCGCATTTTTCCAAAGAGTATAAAACGTATTTGTCTTTATCGAAATAAACGTAAACGTCGTAATCGCTTATCTTATTTTTTATTTTTTCTTCTACGATAAAAGGGAAAAAATTATTTTTTAATATATTCTGGATAAGCTTCACATCCATGTTCTTCTAAATCAAGACCAATGATTTCTTCCTCCTCAGAAACACGAAGACCAAAGATTGCTTTGATAACAAGGAATGTAATCGTGATAGTAACAGCAGTGAAAGCTGCGGTACAAAGCATACCAAGAAGCTGTAATCCAAGCTGTGAGAAGCCGCCGCCATAGCAAAGACCAGCGCCAGCGA